>CAYGDS010000141.1:0-2615 GCA_964348595.1 uncultured Gammaproteobacteria bacterium
GTATTTGAGATGTCGACGTACGGCCAAAGGCTGTGAGCGAGGATGCCGAACAAAAAAGCGCCGAGGGCCCAACCGGACATGGCCGCCCACGACGTTTTGAGCTGCATAGATTATGACCGACCGACGCGCAGGTGACGGAAGCCACGGCGCGCGACTTCGGTTGGATCGAGAAGATTGCGCGCGTCGACGATGAGATCACCCTCCATGAGTTCTTTGAGACGATCAAGATCGAGCTAGCGAAATTCGTCCCACTCTGTCGCGAGGACGAGCGCGTGCGCTCCCTGTGCCGCGGCGTAGGGATCTGATACGCGCTCGAACATGGCGTGATGTTCTGGCTCGTGAATGCGTGCCGCGGGATCATAGGCGCGGATCGTGGCTTTGGCCCCATGCATGTGGCGGAGCAATGTGAGCGCTGCGGATTCGCGCGTGTCGTCCGTATTATTTTTGAACGAGAGGCCGAGGAGCCCCACGCGCTTCCCTTCGAGGCCCGCAAGCGCCTCTGCGAGGCGCTCCGCCACGCGCGAGCGCGCACGATCGTTGACGTGCATCGCGGCTTGCACGATCGGCAGCGCCTGATCGACAGATGTAGCCGTGTGCAAGATCGCTCGCACGTCTTTCGGAAAACAGGACCCTCCCCATCCGAGTCCTGCGCGCAAAAATTCTTTCCCGATGCGCGGATCCGAACCGATACCGGCCGCGACTTCCTCGACGTCCGCGCCGAGCGCTTCCGCGAGGTGGGCGATCTCGTTGATGAAACTGATCTTGGTCGCAAGAAACGCGTTCGCTGCGTACTTGGTGAGCTCGGCGGAGCGAGGTGACATAACGAGCTTCGGGCTATCGATCGAAGCGTAGAGCTCAAGCATGCGCTTCGCCGCTCGTTCAGAGTCCGTGCCAATGACAACACGGTCTGGTTCAAGAAAATCTCGCACAGCCCTCCCTTCGCGCAAGAATTCAGGGTTTGAGACGACATCGTGTTCTCCTTTATATATGGATGCAACTCGCTCGCGTACGGCCTCCGCCGTACCGACGGGTACCGTGCTCTTATCGACGATCACGGCGTACCCCGTGAGGTGGTGCGCGATTTCCTCTGCCGCAGCAAAGACGTAGGTAAGATCGGCGGAGCCGTCGGGGCTCGATGGAGTGCCAACGCCGATCAAAATGACCTCGGCGCCCGGGACGGCGTCTGCGTACGACGTGGTGAACGTGAGTCTACCGTTCGCGACATTGCGAGCGACGATATCCTCAAGCCCCGGTTCGTAGATGGGGATCTCCCCGCGCGTGAGACGTTCGATTTTGTTTGCATCGACATCGAGACAGGTGACGTTGTGGCCAATCTCGGCCAAGCACGCGCCTGACACAAGGCCGACGTATCCGGTTCCGATCACGGCGACGTTCATAGGTACCGCGTATCGTGTAACGCGTAGCGCGTAACGTCAATACGCTCCTCCCCCTTCGTACGCTCCTCCCCCTGCCCCCTCCTCAAGAAGAGGAGGGGGTGTCTGCTCTTGACAAGGACGGGAATATTTGGAACGGAGTAGATATGCAAGAGATCTTTTATCCGCATACGCATACTGAGCTTCGGAGGATGCTTCGAAATAACCCCACTACCGAGGAACAGCTCCTTTGGAAGTGTCTCCAAAATAGGCGGCTCCTGGGATTTAAGTTCAGACGACAAGCCGGGATCGGTCGATACGTCGCCGACTTCTATTGCCCGGCAGCCAGACTCATTGTCGAGATTGATGGCGCAGTCCACGGGAGCCGTGAAGCGAAGCAGTATGATCTCGTTCGTGATGACTTCATGGAGGACCTGGGGCTATGCGTGGCGCGATTTAGCAACGACGAGGTTCGTACAGATATCAATAGTGTGATTGCCGCGATCACAGAACTCCTGCCCACGCCCCCTCCTCTTCTTGAGGAGGGGGTTGGGGGAGGAGCAGCCAGGTTGACGGGAGGAGCCACCCCGCGTGACGAGAGGAACCGCCGCGCGCCCATGTGAAAGAAAAAGACCCGCGTTGCGGATCTGTAGGTTACTTGAGTTCGCGAGGGATCGGGATGATCCGTGGGTCCATCACGTACTTGCCCATGCCGGGCTCGTCGAGCCATGCAACGACGGAGATGTCTCCGTCCGACGTACGTTCGATACGATGTCCATCGACGGACTGACCCCACTCCTGCTCTGGGTGCTCGCGCATGTGATTCAGCGCGAACTCCTTCTGCTCGGGGGTGAGGTCGCTGCGCGTGGCGATGAACTCGGCATACACCTTCTCGATGCGCGCGAGCTCGCGCTGCATCTGGTCGAGGTTCTCGCGCTGCTCGAGCGCGGCCTCGGACGGGGCGGATGGTCTTTCGCTCATACTTCTCCGAGTGTAGCGCATACACATGGTTCAGGCATCATCTTCGCCCCAGACAATCGCCATGCGGTTGGCCTCGCGATGCCGCCGCTTCTCGGCATACGGAGCATTGAGTCGCGTGCTCGCGGCCTCGAGCCTGATGAGCTCGCGCTCGTCGGTGCCGATGTCTGCAAGCGTGAGGCTCGCGGCCTTCAGCTGGTCCTGCAGCGCTTCGATGTCGTCCAAGATGTTTTCGTAGCGCGATCCATCCGGCAGAAGGATCAG
>CAYGDS010000142.1:0-2512 GCA_964348595.1 uncultured Gammaproteobacteria bacterium
CAAGGATCCGAGCGCCACGAGGCCTAGTCCCTGCCAGGTCCACGCGCGTCGCTTCAGCCACCCCGCTCCGCCAGGCCTGCCTGCGAATCCCACGATCGCGATCAGCAACATCGGGAAATATGCTGAGATGATGAACTCTGACTGCGGTTCGTTCCGATCCAGGACCGCTCTCACTTCCTCCGGGATGAGCATCACTGAAAGCGGGACGAGGAACAGGTAGGTCACGGCGCCGAACATGATCAGACTGATCTGCCACGTTCGGACGAGATAATACTCGCGCGTCAGAAACGCATCACCGTTTTTCTTCCCGGTGCGGAGCAGATGTTCGATCTCACCTTCGACCAGACGGTACTCGGGTACCATACCAGATCCGGCCTTGCGAAAGAACTCTTGTGCTCTCTCGACGAGTCTGTGCGCGACTGCCCTACTACCGCAGAGCCTGATCAACTCAGCCCAGCGCGGCTTCGGAAGGTTTTCCGGCTTGTCCTGGCAAAGGCGGTCTCCGACCAGCTTCGTGTACTTGACTTCATGCGCGATGAGATCCTTGATCGCCATCTCATAACGCGCTTCCGCGATCTCGAGATCGCGCGAGGCCTTGAGTGCGGCCTCTTCCGCCATCTCGATCTTCTTCGCCTTGTCAATGTCCTTTTTTCCCAAGATGCCTCCGTTCACGATATACAGACATCTCTTCGTTCTGTCAAGCGATATACCAGTATTTGAAATGCCCACCTTGCCCGCCACAACTTCTTCGCAGAAGATGTTGGCGGTCTCGGTGGGTTAGGACCAATCATCCGACAGTTCATGCAGCGCCCTCGGGTCCGGAGTCGTCCGGATCCGTTCGGGTTTTGTTGCGAAAGTCTACGTCGATGACGTTGGATGCGGGTGCATCCTTCTCGATGCGTCGACCAGCGGAAGCGACGAGGCGCAGCTTGGTCTTCACACGAGGGCTCTTGCGATCGTCCGCCACGTGAGCATCAACGATCTTCTCAAACGCCCTGTTCTGTGTTTCGCGAAGCTTTTCGGATTCGTTCCGATAGAATTGAGCGACATCCCGGTAGACAAGTACCGCGACGATGAGGACCACGATGACGGCGGCAGCGCAAATGTGGATCACGATGTCGTCCATGCTCACTCCCCTAACGATCATGACATCCGCTGGCGGATCTTGTCCATGAGCTCGAGGTAGAACGCGACATTATTCATCGTCGCGAGTCGCTGGCCGAGCATTTCGTCGATAGTGAAGAGGTGACGCAGGTAACCTAGCGACACTCCCTCCCCCGCTCCCCCTTGCATAAGGGGGAGATGGAGGGGGTCCCGTGCGTACTTCCACTTCTCATTCGTAATCTGGATCGTCTCGTAAAAATCCGGCTTCGAGAGGTCGTCGTGAACAAAACGATAGAGTTGACCATGACGCGCATTCCTCGTCGGCAAGACGCAGTCAAACATATCTATGCCGCGTTCAACGTAAGCGACGATCTCGTGCGGCTTCGCGCCTCCCATGAAATAGCGCGGCTTGTCCTTGGGAAGGATCTTGTCGAGTTCCTCCAAAACCTTGCAGGCTTCGTCGAATGGCTCGCCGACGGATAGCCCGCCAATCGCATAACCATCAAAGCCGATGTCAACGAGTTCTTGCGCCGAGCGTTTGCGAAGTTCAATATCGGTTCCGCCTTGGACGATGCCGAAGAGCTGTGCGCCCGGATTCACACTCCCCTCCTTCGTCGAATCGAACGCCTCTTTGGATCTGCGTGCCCAGCGCGTGGTGAGCTCGAGCGCGTCGACGAGCGTTTGACGATCTGCCGGGAGCTCGGTGCACACGTCGAGCACCATGCAAATGTCGGCGCCGATCACGCGCTGGATTTCCATGCACAGCTCAGGTGTAAGCATGAGTTTGGCGCCATCGATGTGCGATTGAAACTGCACACCATCCTCCGTAAGTTTGCGGAGACCGGAGAGCGAGAAGACTTGGAAGCCGCCCGAGTCGGTTAAGATCGCACCCTTCCAATTCATGAAGTTGTGGAGGCCACCAAATGTTTTCAGGACTTCGAGCCCGGGACGCAGCCAAAGGTGGTAGGCGTTCGAGAGGACGATCGGAGATCCGAGCGCCTCGACATCGTGTGACGACAGGGTTTTCACAGCGCCGCGGGTGGCGATCGGCATAAAAAATGGCGTCTGAAGATCGCCATGAGGGGTCTTCAGGGTTCCGAGGCGGCTGTGTCCCTTTGTGTGTTTAAGATCGAACATAACGCGCAATGATGTCAGAACTCAGATGTCAGATGTCAGAATTTACAGACTCGAAGAACGACACTTCTGACATCAGAGTTCTGACATCTGACATCATTTTAGGATAGTAAGAGTATTGACATCATTCAAACAGCTGTGGTTCTTTTTGTACAAACAATTTTTTCTTCGACCACTCGGAGCGCCGGAGCATGTAGACGATCGCGAGCACAATCGAAACGAGAACGCCGAACAGGACCCAGAACACGACCAGCTGCGCCAGCGGCATGACGAA
>CAYGDS010000143.1:0-2495 GCA_964348595.1 uncultured Gammaproteobacteria bacterium
CGCTCATCGTGATCGCCCTTTCAAGGACGGACCTGACCGCGCTGCGATGGGGGAAGGCTTGGCTTCTGGGCGGGATGCTGCTGCTTTGCACTATGGACGCGGGAAACGCGGGACGTTTCCTGTGGAGCCATCCGTTAAAGGCCGCGCTGGCGAGACATCCGGAGGTCAAGGTTCCCGA
Organism: uncultured Gammaproteobacteria bacterium; assembly: GCA_964348595.1. Classification (GTDB taxonomy): domain Bacteria; phylum Patescibacteriota; class Patescibacteriia; order 2-12-FULL-60-25; family 2-12-FULL-60-25; genus CAYGDS01. Next base: position 179 of record CAYGDS010000143.1, read on the forward strand.
GGCGGCCGCGGGCTTGAGCAGCGTCGGGAGCGTCCTTGCGGCGGGCGGGGCCGCGCACAGGGCATTCCAGCCCCTCTTTGAAAACTACTTCACGTTGGGGCGGGACACGTCCGCGGAGGGGCTGACGCCTAGAGAGCTCACGAGCAAGCCGATAGCGATGGATGCCAACCACTTCGCCGCCTACAGGGCTTTCTATAACAGCGTCTCGGCCGATCCGGCCTGGATGAAGGGTCTTTTCGGCGAGAAGAAACTTTTCTTCCATTCCCGGATGACCTATAGGGACCCGGGCGAATTCCTCAACGACTCGGCGCGCAAGGAGGGGTCTGCCTCCATCAGCGTGGGAGGATTTGACGCCAATCGGCTGGAGCTGGAAGCGACGGTCTTGGAGCCCGGCTACCTGACCTGGATCGATAACGATGACCCGGGCTGGCGCGCGCGGCTCGACGGAGCTCCGGTAGGGCACGGCGCGCTTTTCGGCGTTTTTAAAACGGTGCGCCTCGATCTTCCCGGGAAACACCGGGTGGAGTTCCGCTACCGGCCCGACGCTCCGCTCTGGTCATATGCGGCGCCTTTTCTCGGCCTAGCCCTCCTGGCCGTTTTTTGAACGAGCTGATCCCAAAACGCTTGCTTAAGGATTCGTGAAAGTTTTCGCGAATAGGCTGTGAAGTTATCGCTCGTATCTCCTGCCGACGTTCTGTAGAATTCACGCATGGAACAAAACTCTACTGCTCGTGTTCGCCTGCCGGAAAGGGCCCAAGTCGAAATGCGCATGTATTCACTGGAGCAGTTGCTGCCGGAAGACCATCGTGCTCGTCTTGTTTGGAAGTTCGTCCAGTCGTTGGATTTGACGCCTCTTTACAAGCAGATCAAGGTTTCACATGGTCAAGCCGGCCAAAGCGCGATCGCGCCGGAAATCCTGATCGCGCTGTGGTTGCTCGCGACTCTCGACGGCATCGGGAGCGCACGCGAACTGGACCGACGCTGCGAAAGCGATATCCCCTACCTTTGGATCCGCGGCTCGGTGGGGGTCAATTATCACACGCTGAGCGATTTTCGTGTGCAGAACGGCGAATTTCTGGAGCGGCTTCTGGTGAATACCGTGGCCGCGCTGATCGACCGCGGCCTAGTGCCGCTGGAGACAATCACGCAGGATGGGATGCGCGTACGCGCCAGTGCCGGCCGAGGCTCCTTTCGCCGCAAACTGAGGCTGGAACAACTTCAACGACAAGCGCAGGATCACGTCGACCGCTTGAAGCGCGAGAATGAAGACGAACCCCAGCGACAGGCGGGCGAAGCCCGTCGGCGGGCGGCGCAAGAGCGCGCGGCCCGTGAGCGTCAAGAGAGGATCGCCGAAGCGCTTAAACAACATGAAAAACTGAGTCAAGAACGATCGATGTACGAGAAGTACAGCAAAAATCACGAGGAAACTCGGATCAGTACGACCGATCCGGACGCCCGGAAGATGAAGATGGGAAATGGAGGGTATGATCCAGCTTACAACGTGCAGTTCTCCTGCGATGCCGACGCGCGGATGATCGTCGGGATGGATGTAACCAACGCCCGGACCGACGGCGGGCAACTGGCGCCGATGCATAAAAAGATTTGTTCGGATTACGACAAGACGCCCAAGAGGGTGCTCGTTGATTCGGCGTATGCGACAAAGGAAGGCGTCACGGCGATCGAGTCCGCAGGCACACAAGTGATATCGACGGTTCCTCGCTCGGAGCAGTTGAAGAGACACGGCAAGGATCCGCATGAGCGCCAGAAAGGCGACAGCGATGAATACGCGAACTTCCGGATGCGAATGGCGAAAGAAGAAAATCAGGAGCTGTACAAGTTGCGTCCCTCGGTCGCGGAATTCGCGAATGCTGACTGCCGCAATCGAAATCTACGCCAGTTCGCGGTTCGCGGCCTAGCGAAGGTAAAGGCCGTCGCTTTGTGGTACGCCGTGGCATTCAACTTCATGCGGATGCTCAATCTAAATGCATTGGGAGCCTAGAAAACCCGTGCAGATCGTTCGAAGAGGCAAGCTTTCGTCACAAGTTAGAAAACCGCAGGGATTCTGACTGACATCAGACCCGTCAGCGGTTCCCGCCGGACGTGGCTTTACCAGCGACAAGAGAGGAATAAATTCACAGCCTCGAAGCGAAAACTCAGGCGCGTCGACGCGCCTATCCGTTAAAATCGTTAGGAACGCTTATTTACGCGCCTCGGGCGCGTGGCTTTAGATGCGCTTTCGCGCATCTAAAGCTCTGAACGGCTATTCGGGCTAAAGGGGATGGGCTTTTTACCAATTTCCGTGCTGGAGCCCCAGAAG
>CAYGDS010000144.1:0-2489 GCA_964348595.1 uncultured Gammaproteobacteria bacterium
GACATGACCGCGTCCCTCTGCCGCCCGATGTGGGCGAGGCGCTTGCCGATTACATTAAGTCCGACCGCAAAACGGCGTCACGCGCACTCTTTGTGACGGAGCGGCTACCTCATCTCCCGTTCAAGAGCGGTCAGATGTTGAATGGCATCCTGAAGGATGCCATTGCGATGACCGGCCTGACGCCGCCGACGCCCTATGTGGGGTCGCACATTCTGCGGCATAGCCTGGCGACGAATCTGGTGCGTCGTGGCGCGTCGCTGGATGAGATCGGCGATATGCTCCGCCACCGCTCGCGAGCCTCCACCATGATCTATGCCAAGCTGGACATCGACGGCTTGCGCTCGATCGCCCAGCCGTGGCCGGTTGCGGGAGGTGCACAATGAGCACCTTGTCCGGAGAACTTGATCGCTATCTGACGATCCGGCGCAGCCTCGGATACGACCTCGGCACGACAGAACGGATTCTGCGCAGATTTATAGAGTTCGCGGAGCAGGAGGGCGCTGACATCATCAGCACCGCTCTCTTCCTGCAATGGCAGAAGGCGTTCGGGAGAGCGAACCGGCAAACATGGGCGAACCGTTTGCGAATGGTTCGGCTCTTTGCCCAATGGCTTCACTGTCTCGATCCGAGACATGAGGTGCCGCCACAGGCATTGATTCCCGGCCGTTACCGCCGGGCTCGACCCTACATTTATAGCGACGACGAAATCCGGCGCATCGTCGATGCTGCCGCGGAACTGCCTTCGATCAACGGCATCCGCGCGCTGACCTACTCGACCTTGTTTGGCCTCGTCGCCGTTACCGGCCTCCGGATCAGCGAAGCGATCTCTCTCGACGTGGCCGATGTCGATCTGGAAGCCTGGTTGATTACGCTACGTCGCGGGAAACTCGGAAAGGCTCGCCTGCTGCCCATCTCCGACAGCACGATGGTCCGGCTTGTTGCTTATGCCAGAGAACGGGATCGGCTGCTTGGCCGCCTCTCAGTGCCGTTCTTCGTGTCGGATCATGGCGAGCGCGTCACCGATTGCATCGCCCGGTATAACTTTGCCGTCGTCTGCCAGAACATCGGCCTGCGGCCCGTCCAGAAGTTCAACCGGCACGGTCGCGGTCCCCGCATCCATGATCTGCGCCACACCTTCGCGGTTCGCACGCTCGTGAACTGGTATCGCTCAGGTCAAGACCCTTCACGGGAAATGATCCAGCTCACGACCTATCTGGGGCACGCCGATCCGGCGCATACTTACTGGTATATCGAGGCTGTCCCGGAACTGCTCGATCTTGCTTCCCGCCGCGCAGAAGACTCTCTGGCGCGGGAGGTGCTGCCATGACGACAGCAACACTCCCGGCACTGATCCAGCAGTTCTTTACCGACCGGCTCTGTACCCAGATGGAGGCGAGTCCGAACACGATCGCCGGCTATCGCGACACCTTCCGTCTGCTGCTGCGCTTTACCGGCGAACAGACCGGCACGGCACCGACGAAACTGAAGGTCGAAGATATAGACGCCGGCATCGTGGGCGACTTCCTCGCCCATGTGGAATCGCAGCGGAGCAACAGCGCCCGCAGCCGCAACACCCGTCTTGCCGCGATCCGGTCCTTCTTCCGGTTCGTGGCCATGAGCGAGCCCGCTTACATGCTTCATTGCCAGAGAATCCTGGCCATGCCGAGCAAGCGCTATGTGCGGCGAACGGTGGAGTTCCTCGACCGTGCGGAGATGGATGCATTGCTGGCCGCGCCCGATCGCTCCACATGGGTCGGTCGTCGCGACCATGTTATCCTCGTCGTTGCCCTGCAAACGGGATTGCGGGCGTCGGAACTCATCAACCTCCGCCGCTGCGATATCGTCACCGGCACGGGAGCCCACATCCGCTGCGAGGGCAAAGGGCGAAAGCAACGCTGTACGCCGTTGCGACAGGATACTCTCAAGGTTCTGGAGGTCTGGCTCAGGGAGCGAGCCAGCGTCGATGGCGATCCTCTCTTCCCGACCATCAGGGGAGCCAAGCTCAGCCGTGATGCCTTCGAACTCATCGTGCGAAGGCATACGCTATCGGCTTCGAGGTCGTGCCCATCGCTGATCGGAAAACGGGTGAGCCCGCATGTTCTCCGTCACAGCACGGCGATGGAGCTGTTGCATCATGGCGTCGATCAATCGGTGATCGCGCTCTGGCTCGGACACGAATCCGTTGAGACCACGCAGGTCTACATGCACGCCGATCTGCGCCTCAAGGAAAAGGCGCTCGCGCGCATCGCCGCGCCCGCGTCCCATCCCGGACGATACCGTCCGGATGATACGCTGCTCGCCTTCCTCGAAGCCCTCTGATTATGCCGAGCAGCTGCGCCGGAACGCCCCTGATTCCTGGGCTCTCAATGTCCGGCGCGGCATAATCCGGGTGTCGGCATTATGGGTCAGCTCATGGAGGGCGGTCGCGTAATAGCTTTCCTTGTCCCGGAAAGCCTCGAACGGGGGAAGCTGGATCAGGTCGCGGGAGG
>CAYGDS010000145.1:0-926 GCA_964348595.1 uncultured Gammaproteobacteria bacterium
CGCCAGCAGCGACGGACCGCCGACTAACACAGCGGCCCGCTCACCGCGGTAAGCACCTTTGAGACGAATCATCGGCTAAAGCCGACTGCTACTCAAGACGGGGGGACGTCAACTCGTGCGGGGACTCGCGAATCCCACACAAGAATCACGACGAAACGGCTTTCTAGCTGTAACCGGGGGGCGTCGCGTGTGTGAGCCACCAAGCCCTGTAAAGTAACTTGAAATCAACCAGGAACTTGTAAGCGGTGCGCTTCAACCTGAAAAGAGAGATCTTGGCGTAAACAGACCGAAACAGAAATTTGAGCCAACTGGCATCGTTGAAAACCGCCCGGACCTGCCCAAGATTCGAGGCACGAGCATGTTGAACGTGATACCACTCAAACTGGTTGAAGTGCAGGTCCTTTACCCATGGAGCTTTCGGACCACCCATCGTGTCCAGATGCATCCATTCTCTAAAGGTTTGTGGCACCTCCAAACCGAGTTCCACGGCCTGGTCAAACAAGTCTCCTCCTGGATATGGCCTCCACAACGCAGGACCGTTGATAAACGTCCCAGGCGCTATCTCCAGTATCTTCCAGATAAGAGCCAGTGTTTCGAGTTGTTCTTCTCTTGTCTCCCCAGGGAGACCGGTCATGAACGAAACAACACTCGTGATGTCGAACTTCGCAGACCTCCGCACGAAAGTCAAAATATCTTCTGGGGTAATCGGTTTCCTCAGCATCTTGAGCACTCGTTGGCTCCCGGATTCTGCACCGCACGAGAGCTTGTTACACCCAGATCTGGCAAGTAATCCAAGAAACTCATCGCTCACCCAGTTTTCTCTGAGAAACCTGGGAAAGGGATTCGCTAGCCAGGTGATCTTGAGATCCCGCCTTATGAGCTCCTCTGCGATCTCACGGACATGGTTACGGTACGTCAGGAATATT
>CAYGDS010000145.1:936-2488 GCA_964348595.1 uncultured Gammaproteobacteria bacterium
AATCCAATTCGATGGACGCCGTAGTCCTTCTGCATTCGCTCGATCTCGTCCACCACGAGCATCGGCGACCGATACCGCATCTTGCCGTTCTTCGAGACTACATTTCTGCAGAATGTGCACGTCAGCGGACATCCTCGGGATGACTGTATCCGCCCGATGCTCCGACTCATGCTATGCAGAGCAGCAGGACTCATCAAACCCCAATCGACGAACGGCAGAGTGTCCATATCCACGTAGCCACGGTTTGGCGTGCTCACTATCTCGCCGCCCTGCTCGTACGTAATTCCGGCGATGTTGGAGAAGTCCGTTTCGTTTCTCTCGAACGCTTCTGCCAACTCGAGCATCGTTATTTCACCCTCACCGCGCACTACGAAATCAATAAGCTCATCCTTGGCTGTTTGACTGGCGAAAAGAGTGGCATGTGGTCCCCCGAGGATCACCGGCATATACGGGTGCTTCTTCTTGATCTCCTGCAATAGGGGAACGAGGAACTTGATGTGCCCTGACATCGCATAGACCCCGACACAGAGGGCTCCGTCAAGTTCTTTGAACAAGAGGTCGCGGTAATTGGTCTCGACCGAGCAATCGATATACCTGACGTCGTACCCCTTCTCCTGAATGTACGACGCCACGGTCATGATGCCCGTAGGCGTATTGTTAGGCTCAAAGTAGCCAATGGGAGAATGGAACAGGACAACCTTGCTCCCGCCGCTCGTGGTCGTCCGTGGTCTTGCCGGACTTACGCTTTGTGACTGATGATGTTGCGGCTGTTCTGCTTCTGTATTGGCATGAGGACAAGCATGAATCACGTTACCGTTACTATCCAACATGGGAACGAAAGCCATTGCTCACTCCTCCGCCAAGGATTCTCGTCGTCCAGAACCCGCGGATCTTGTCCGGGATTTCCGTTTTTGGCCGCTAAAGATCGACACTATCGTACACGAGTAGACACCTACTGCAACAGCATTCTGGCATTCTAGGCCCGCGAGTCCGCCTCGGATCGCAACTTCGCGTAAACCACCTCGGGCACCTTATGCCCTTTCTTCGCCCAAACCTTCACCAGCAACTCCCTGAACGGCATGGTCACGCGTGCAGCATCTGCGCGTACGACATCGTGGGAATGCCGCCGATCGGCCAGGCCCACTTCCACGGCTCGTAGACCTGCGTGAAGGCCACGGGCGACTCCTTCCACAGAGCGCGCACCGCCTCGAACTCCACCCTCGGCCGCGAAAAGAGCCAGCCGCCTTTCCAGACTTTCGGGTTGCCGTTGAAGACGTACTCGTTGCGCTTCAGGAACCACCAGTAGTGCGCCATCGACCTGAACGTGTAGGGCGCGCTGTACTCGAATGACCCCAGGATCGACATGTCCATCCCCAGGAAGTACACGTGCTGGAAGCCCATGTAGTGCAGCAGCGGATAGAGGGCGATGGCGGCTGAATTCGAGAACGTATCGGCGCAGCGCACGAACGGGATGCCGTCCTCCTCGATCGGGTTGAAGTATTTGTCGATGTCGAACGCCGGCTCGCCGGGCCGGCTGCCGAAGTAGAACGAG
>CAYGDS010000146.1:0-2473 GCA_964348595.1 uncultured Gammaproteobacteria bacterium
GGCGCCCGATGATCACGTTCTCCTTCAACCCTTCGAGACGGTCCACCTTGCCTGTGACCGCTGCGTTGATGAGCACGCGAGCCGTTTCCATAAACGACGCGGCCGAGAGGAACGACTCGGTCGAGAGCGCCACCTTGGTGATCCCCATGAAGAGCGGGGTCATCTCGGCTCCCCTGCCATTTGCAGACATCACGCGCTCGTTCTCCTCGTCGGCGCGGAGCTTGTCCACGATTTGGCCCGGCAAGAGCTCGGTGTCGCCGGAGTCGCGCACATACACGCGCGAGAACATCTGACGCACGATCACTTCGATGTGCTTCGCGTTCAACTTTTGTCCTTGCGACGCGTAGATCGCGAGCGTCTCCCTGAGGAGATAGCGCATCACGGCATCGGGTCCCTTCAAGCGGAAGAGGTCTTGGAGATCGAGCTGACCTTCTGTGAGAATGTCACCCTGCGTCACCTCCTGCCCGTCTTTCACGTGGATCGAATAGCCGGACGGCACTTCCATTTCGACGGCGGTCGGTGCTTCGAAGACGAGATAGATTTTATTCTTTTCGATACGGACGGAGCCTGGGTGGCTCGCGAGCTTCTCTTCGCCCGAGGCTGTCGTGACGAGGACCGCGCCCTTTTTTACTTTCTGACCGTCTTCGATCATGACCTTATCCTTCTTCAGGAACGCCACAGCCTCCTCTTGAATGGATGTCGTGTGGATCATGATTGTGCGCGTGCCCGAAGTTGAGTCGACAAGTTTTTCTCCCTTCGCCGTCTGCAAAATGCGGCGCTCCCCTTCCACGATCTTCACCAGGCCGGATGCCTCCGCAATGAGTGCCTTGCGCTTCGGGATGCGCGCCTCGAACAATTCTTCCACGCGCGGTAGACCCTGCGTGATGTCGGCGGCGGCCACACCACCGGAGTGGAAGGTACGCATAGTGAGCTGAGTACCCGGTTCGCCGATGGACTGCGCGGCGATGATGCCGACGGCTGTGCCCATGTTCACCATTTGGTTATGCGAGAGATCGTAGCCGTAACATTTTTGGCACAGCCCGCGACGCAGTTTGCAGGTGAGCACGGAGCGCACCTGCGCTGCGTCCACCTTGTTCTTGGCGATGCCACGGATGTGAACTTCGTTTAAGAGCGTATGCTTTTTGACAAGCACCTCCTTCGTTTCCGCATCTTTCAAATCCTTCATGAGCACGCGGCCAAGAAGACGTGTGGTGAGCGGTTCACCGATATCGTCGGATTCAGTCGCCGTGAGCACGACGCCTTCGGTGTCGCCACAATCTTCTGACTGAATGATGATGTCTTGCGCCACGTCCACGAGACGACGGGTGAGGTAGCCGGCGTTCGCCGTACGCAATGCCGTGTCCGTGAGACCTTTGCGCGCGCCGTGCGAGGAGATGAAGTACTCGAGCACGTCCAAGCCTTCTCGCAAACTCGACTTGATTGGAAGTTCGATAATATCACCAGCCGGGTTTGAGGTGAGACCTTTCATGCCGACCACGTTGGTGAGCTGACCGACGGATCCACGTGCGCCGGATTTGATCATCGAATAGATCGAACCGGTTTTCTCGAGCGACTCTTCCGACAAGCGCTGGATTTGATCCTTCGCGTCTGACCAGATACGAATGATTTGCCCATAGCGCTCCTTCTTGGTGAGGAGTCCCTCCTTATATTGTTCCTCGACTTCGAGCACCTTGTGCTCCCCTTCATCGAGGACCTTTTGCTTGTCGAGCTTGGGCAGATCGCCAATGCCGTAGCTGAATCCGGAGCGTGTGGCGTATTGGAAGCCCATGTTCTTTACATCGTCGAGGAAGCGCGCGGTACGCTCAAAGCCGCGCAGCTCGATCGTGGTGCGCACGATTTCGCCGAGCTGTTTGGTTCCGATCGCTTCGTTGCGGAAGCCGATTTCCTTCGGGAATAGCTCGTTCAAGATCAGCCGACCGATGGTGGTTTCGATCACCGGCTCATGCGGCTTCACGCGCACGTTAATCTTCTCGCGAATATAGAGCTTACCGGTTTGATAGAGGTACAACGCCTCTTTCGGAGTACCGAACGATTTCACCTTGCCGTCTTTTGGCTCCACCATGCTGGTCATGTAGAAGCAACCCCAGGCGATGTCCTTGTCCGGGCGTACGATCGGTTGACCGGTGGCAGGCTTGAGCAAGTTCTTGGTCGCGAGCATGAGGTTCTTCGCTTCCCAGCGAGCTTCCTCGGTGAGCGGGATGTGCACGGCCATTTGGTCTCCATCGAAGTCGGCGTTAAAGCCGGGACACACCATGGGGTGAATCTGGATGGCCTTGCCTTCGATAAGCTTCGGTTGAAAGCCCAAGATACCGAGACGGTGCAGCGTCGGCGCGCGGTTCAGGAGCACGACGGCGTCTGACGCGATCAGTTCCAAAATATCCCACACCTCCGCGTGATCGGCTTCGATGTAGCGGTTGGCCGAGCGGATGTTGTGGACGAGTTCGCGCTTGAT
>CAYGDS010000147.1:0-2464 GCA_964348595.1 uncultured Gammaproteobacteria bacterium
GAGCAGAGGAGCAATGAAAAACAGACGGGGCTCGTATTGAAGTCAACAGACACCGGATACAATCGTTAATACCTTGACACCAACCAGACAGCTGCTCAAGCACTTAGCCCACAGGAATCCGGACATTGTCACCTACGCAACTCAAATTTGAAATATTCGAGGATGTCCATATAGCCAGCTCCTCGAAAGTGGCTGTTGCTGTCGAAGCATTGGCTACACAGAGGGGGGGCGAATCTCGCGGTGCGGTTTTCACTCGTGCGGCAGTTGTCGATTTCATCCTCGACCTTGCTGGTTATACCGAAGATCAGCCGCTTTGCCGACGGCGGATTTTGGAGCCGTCTTTCGGTGGTGGGGACTTTCTGCTTCCGGTAGTAGGCCGATTGCTCACCGCTTGGCGAGCCTTGAAAAGCAAAGGGGCGGTTGAAGATGAGGTCGGCGACGCGATCCGTGCGGTTGAACTGCATCGCGTAACCTTCGCCGCGACTCGTCAAGCTGTGGTCGAACGACTCAAGCAGGAAGGCATTGCGGCTCGGTCCGCGACCGTCCTTGCGGATCGCTGGCTGGTACAGAACGACTTTCTTCTCGTGCCCCTGGAAGGGCGTTTTGATTTCGTTGTCGGCAACCCTCCGTACGTGCGTCAGGAGTTGATCCCCGCGCCTCTGCTGGCCGAGTACCGGAATCGGTATCAGACGTTATACGACCGGGCCGACCTCTATATTCCGTTCATTGAACGCTCGCTAATGATGCTTGCTGACGGCGGCAGCCTAGGTTTCATTTGCGCGGATCGCTGGATGAAGAACCGCTATGGCGGGCCGCTTCGTAACCTTGTTTCCGACCGGTTCCGCCTTAAAGTGTACGTCGACATGGTGGATACGCCGGCCTTCCATAGCGACGTAATGGCCTATCCAGCTATCACCATTATCAGCAAGGAAAAGCCCGGTACTACTCGTATTGCACATCGTCCCTCGATTGATCGGGCAACGCTGGCTTCACTCGCTAAAAAGCTACGGGCAACGCGACTACCGAAGGATGGTGGCTCGGTGCGCGAGTTGGCCCGCGTCACCAAAGGAGCCGAGCCGTGGTTACTCGAATCGTCGGATCAGATGGCGCTGATTCGTCGTCTTGAGCAGCGGTATCCAACCCTTGAGGAAGCCGCTTGCAAAGTCGGCATCGGAGTTGCGACGGGGGCAGACAAGGAATTTATCGGGGACTTCGCTGGCCTCGATGTGGAGCGGGATCGAAAGCTGCCGTTGGTGACAACCCGTGACATATTGTCCGGTGAAGTGCAGTGGCGCGGGCAAGGCGTCATCAATCCGTTTACGGATGATGGTCGCCTTGTTGATCTTCGCGACTACCCGCGTCTGCGCCGTTATCTCGAGGCTAGGAAGGACGTAATCATGGGGCGTCACTGTGCACAGAAAGCCCCGTCGAACTGGTATCGTACCATCGACCGCATTACCCCAACGCTCGCCGAGACACCGAAGCTACTAATTCCTGACATTAAGGGCGAGGCGCATATCGTTTTCGAGCATGGAGAGCTGTACCCGCACCATAACCTCTACCACATCACATCCGAAGCGTGGGATCTGCGCGCCTTGCAGGCAGTACTTCTTTCGGGTGTTGCCCGGATTTTTGTGGCGACCTACTCGACCAAGATGCGCGGGGGATACTTTCGTTTTCAAGCGCAGTACCTTCGGCGGATCCGAATTCCCTACTGGCGCGACGTGTCCAAAGTACTGCGGGAGGAGTTGATCGAGGCGGCCAAAAGTCGTAACTTGCAAGCTTGCAGCCATGCTGCATTTAGGCTGTACGGATTGAGCCACGATGAACGATCAGCACTTGGCGGTAATGGAGAGTAAATGGCCTTAGATCTTGTCGATTATGAATCCAAAGCCCGGCAAGCCGTAAAAACGTTTTGGAAAAAACGTAAAGCCGCTCGGAAGAAGCAGATCAAGTCTGGGAAGACCGACCAAGGCGAACGCGCAGGCGTTACCTCTGGCAAGAACATGGATCGCTTCATGGATTTGGTGCTGGACATCGTGCGAGCGAACGGACTTGCTCATGCCGAGATCCACAAAAAACGCGCCGTATTGACTCTGCCTGGTTACTTCCGGCCGACGAAGCTGTGGGACCTTCTTGTAATCCACAAAGGCGAACTAATTGCAGCCATCGAATTGAAAAGCCACGTCGGCCCGTCCTTCGGCAACAACTTTAACAATCGTACCGAAGAGGCCATTGGCACGGCTCTCGATTTTTGGACGGCCTACCGGGAAGATGCTTTTGGCAAGCAACCGCATCCTTTCGTCGGTTGGCTGATGCTGGTAGAAGATGCTCCCAAGTCGCGGGCGGCGGTCAAGGACAAGTCGCCGCACTTTCCAGTCTTCGAGGAATTCAAGGGGGCATCGTACCTTAAACGGTATGACCTCCTGTGTCAGAAACTTGTTAAGGAACAACTTTACACCAC
>CAYGDS010000148.1:0-2457 GCA_964348595.1 uncultured Gammaproteobacteria bacterium
ACGCAGATCCATGGCTCACATCCCTTGCCCGTGAGGACCACGAGGTCCCCGGGTGCAGCGAGTTCCATAGCCTTCACGATGGCTTCTTTGCGATCAAGAATCTTCAACAAATTTTTTCCTTCGATTTTTCCAGCCTTGAGCGCTCCATCTGCCACTTGATCGATGATGAGCACCGGGTCATCTTCGTACGGATCTTCATTTGTGACAATAACAATGTCCGCGTTCTCCGCGGCCAGGCGCCCGAGGACCGGACGTCGACGAACGTCTCGCCCGCCTCCGCAAGATCCAAGGACATGGATCGTCTTGTTTTTTGGAACGAAAGAAAGGGCCTCGTAGAGCTGGCGAAAGGATTCGGGTTCCGGCGCATAGTCAACGATGACGGTCCACGGCTGGCCTGCTTCCACACGCTCCATGCGACCAGGCACGCGCTGAATCTCCCCGAGCTTCCCTGCCGCCGCCCTCATATCGACCCCGAGGACCTTGCAGGTGGCGAGGGTGGCCAAGGCGTTCATCACATTGAAGGCCCCGGGCTGATCGAGACAAACGGTGGTCTCTGGAACGCGAAACGTCGATCCCGCGTCACCGAGCACAACGTCTAGTGCCTGCATGCCCCGGTTCGACGTGCGCCCGTACCAGGAAACAGATTTGATCCCAGGCGTCTCCGCGTAGTAACGACCGTACTCGCTGTCGGCATTCACGACGGCGACCTTTGGAATAGGTGTCCCGTCGATGACCTTTGGTGGAAGTGCTGCAACGTGTTCGAAGAGCATGCGTTTCGCTTGCTTGTACGGTTCAAATCCTCCATGAGCCTCGATGTGCTCCGGTGTGAGATTCGTGAACACGGCAACATCGTACGCGATACCAATGTGCCGATGCTGCATCAAACCTTGCGACGACGTTTCGATCACAGCATACCGACACCCTGCGTCGACCATGCGACGCAGCATGCGCTGGAGCCAGAATCGACCCGGCATGGTCATCTTGGTCGGGTTTAACCATTCTTGCGCGCCGACTTTCAGCATCGCGGTGGATGTACAACCCGTTTGAAATCCGGACGCTTCGAGCGCCTTCGCGAGATAGTACGTTGTCGTCGTTTTTCCATTCGTTCCCGTGACGCCAATCACGATCATGCGACGTGACGGGTGCCCGTACCAAAGATCAGCGGCGAGCGCCAACGTATAGTGATACGCGGAAATCCAAGGGGCGGGCACCAGGGCTTTGAGTCGACCGAGCATAGGCACCATCTTGGCGCGTTAGAGGCTGTAGGTCAAAAATGAAACGATGCCGATCGGAAGTGCCAAAGCGAGGGCCGCGCCCGCAGCTGGAACGGTCATGGTTTGGCCTATGATGGGAGCGAGAAGAAGGCAAGAGACGCCGACGACTTGGAGAAACATTTTCGACTTGCCCCAATTGTTGGCCGAAGTGTGAACGCCTTTGCGTCCACGATACGCCGCGCCAGCGACAATGAGCAATTCGAGTGCGACAATGAGCGCGGCAAATGCGGGGCTCAGGAATTGCGAGACGAGAATGATCGCCACGAGACCAATGAGCAGCTTGTCTGCAATCGGATCGGCAATCGTCCCCCACATGGTGATTTTGTTGCGAAGACGAGCGAGCGTGCCATCAAGCGCGTCGGTAAAGGCCGTCAAGAGGAAGAGCGGTAACGCATAACGCCACTCCTCGTTTAGGATCAATATCAGAATAATCGGGATCAGAAAAAACCGCAGAACCGTGACATGGTTCGGCTCGACCCATTGGGGAATCAGTTTCACGACGGTGGCTCCCAGGAGGCGATCGTGCGGAAAGAGACGAATATTCTCATTCGTCATGAGCATAGGGGCATAACAAAGCCTACTTGAAATCACAAAACTTTCCAAACGAGTACCACCTTGTTACTCTCAAATGCACATGACCGAGGTTTTACGACTGTTTCTCGCATTCGCCATGATCCATCAGGCGATCGCTCTTGGCGATCGATTTGCCCATGGGTTGAAACCTTGGATTCGGTTTCCGCTCGGACTGGTTTCGATTATTGCAACGCAATCCATCATTCAAACCATACTTTATTATGCCGGATTCTCGCTGGGACTCTTGACCGACATCATCTCGCTCCTCCTTGCGGTTCTTGCTCTGCGATTTGTCCCGGTCCAAACGCTCGAACAAAAGGACGATGACGACCATCGCGTGTCCTCGTCATCATGGGGCTGGATCCTGGGAATGAAGGCGATGGCGCTCGTGGCCGCTGGATACGTCGTCATCGGTGCCGCGCGACATGCAACAAGCGATGCGATCCGCACACCCTGGCCACTCTTGCCCGAGGGGACGCTCCTCGCGATCGGCGTGATCGCTCCCACTGCGCTCTTTGCTGCCTGGATCGTACAACGACGTGACCTTGTGGCCGTGATATCTGCACTTGGGCTCGTCGCGCTGTCGTCGGTCACGGCGCTCCTCTATCGA
>CAYGDS010000149.1:0-1705 GCA_964348595.1 uncultured Gammaproteobacteria bacterium
GTGCAGGAAGCCGCGCTTCACCGGGATATAGTGATGTCGGCGCACCAGCCGTGATCGGGGCGCTCGATCGCCAGCCCCTTGAGCAGATAGGGATAAACAACCCGGCGGCACGCTGGTCTTCGGCGCCCGGTAGCTCGCCTCCAGGCCTTCCGCGCCATAGGCGCCGCACCCGGTGACGCCCGGTCACAATGCCGTCGCGCCGCAGTTGCCGCGCCATCTGGCGCGCGCCGTAGAACGGATACTTCAGGAACAGCTCGTCGATCCGACGCATCAGTGCCAAGTTCTCCACGCTTTCCCCCTTCGGCATGTGGTAGAGCGAGGAGCGGCTGATCGACAGTACGTCAAATTGCCGGCTCAAGCTCAGATCGGGGTGCTCGCGCGCAACCATCGCCCTGCGCTCCCCCCGGCTCATCTCTTAAGCCTTTTGGACAAAAAATGCCGTTGCACCGTCAGTTTGCCGATCTCGGCACGCAGCTGCTCAATCTCCGCCTCATGGCCCCGGCGATCCGCCTCGTTCGCGAAAACCGCCGTCTTCGGGACCCCCTCATGAATATGGTCGTCGCGGTTTCAGCCGTACCGATTTAATACTTCCCGTGCCAATGCGATCTTGAGCACCTCGTTGGGCCCCTCCGTGATCATCATGCTGCGTTGATCGCGGAAAAATTGCTCGATAGGCAGCTCCTTCGACAATCCCATGCCACCATGGATCTGCATGCATCGATCAGCAGCTCGGTAGGAGCGTTCATCTCCAAATATCTTGGCCATTTGCGCCTCGGCTTGGACATTCTCGCCGCGATCGGCCTTCCAAGCCACCTGGAAAACCATCAAGCGCAATTGATGTAGTTCCATGAACATGTCGGAGAGCATCGATTGCACCATCTGTCGGCTGGCGAGCGGCGCGCCGAAGGTGCTCCGTTGCTTGGCATATGTGGCGCCGAGCTCGAGACAACGCTCAATCACTCCGATGGCGCGCGCGCCGTGTCGTATTCTTCCCGCGTTAATCCAAATTTGTGCGTTCTTAAAACCGTCGCCTTCTTCACCGATCCTTTGTGTGGCTGGGATACGGACATCCTTGAAGACGATCTCGCAGGGTTTATCATCAATCATCAGATTCGCCGGGCTGCCGAGCATCACGCCGGGCGCGTTCATGTCGACCAAGAATATTGAAAGCTCCCGCCGTTGCTCTTTCGACCCGGTCAGCGCGACGACCTGTGCAAAGTCCGCGCGATCTGCGTGGGTAATGAATCTTTTGACGCCGTTGATGATGTAGAATTCACCGTCACGAACAGCGGTCGTGCGGATAGAACGGGGGTCAGATCCGGCATCCGGCTCAGATTGCGCAAAGCAACTTTGCTTCTCGCCGCGTATGACGGGCAGCAGGTATTTTTCGCGAATGTCCCCGGTGAGAGAATATAATAGAGGGCTTACTTCCGGACCGAAGATATGTGACGACCTAGCCGGCAAAGCGATCGAGCGCGCCAGTTCAGCCCACACAATCACACGGGCCATCATTCCCAGTCCTTGACCTCCCAGGTCTTCTGGAATGTCGAATAGCGCCAAGCCAAGTGACTTGGCTTTATCCTCTAAGTGGCTCCTGACGGCTGGGTCGATACGGAACTGTCGCTCGACTGGAATGAGCTCCTCGTCGACAAAGCGACGAAGATTGTTTTTAAGTGCTTCCAATTCAAAAGGGAGGGTGAATTCC
>CAYGDS010000149.1:1715-2450 GCA_964348595.1 uncultured Gammaproteobacteria bacterium
TGAACCACGCCAACAAGATTCGCGGCTTCGAGCACTGACGCCCATTTGTCAAATTCCGCCTTGAAGAAGCTCTGTATGTCCCCGTATCCTAAAAGTATCAACTTAGACAATCGACTCAAACTAAAACATAGCGGATGTACTGCATGACGTATCCGAAGTTGGGAACGACCCTCATGTCCGTCATCTCGGTACGTTCCACACGCTTAAGCATCCAACGCAGGGCTTGATCAGCGCGATCCGCCGTCCGATTTGGCTCAATGGATCAAGAAATGATCAACCGATGGTTGCGCCGCCAGTTCTAGGTGAGCACACGGAGGAAATCTTGAACGAGTTGGAGCAGCCGTTGCCGAAAGCGACTGCCTCGAGTTGAGTGAGGGGTTGCCATGCGTACGCTGTCGCACCTTTTGGGAATTTGTAATGTCTGCGTAATGATCGATGTGGTCGCGATAGCGCGAAAAGTCCGAACTGTAATCCGTGAGAGGACGATCTGCTCCGATCGTCTGACACGCCCGCCGCTGGCTCACCTCGAAGCTTTGCCGTAGGTGAGCCACCGCCTCCCGTCTGGCGACGGGCGTCACCATTTTTGACGCGATGTCCTTCAGCATCGCGTTGTCCAGCATCGCCTCGGCCAGCAGCTTCTTCAGCCGCCGGTTCTCGTCCTCCAGCGACTTCATCCGTCGGGCCTCCGACACGTCTAGCCCGCCATACTTGGACTTCCATTTGTAGAACGTTGCG
>CAYGDS010000150.1:0-2439 GCA_964348595.1 uncultured Gammaproteobacteria bacterium
GCCTTGCTCAAGATCGACGAAGGAACCCTGAAACGCTATGAGGATGGCCTATGGGAGCCAGGGGAACGAAATCGCATGATCATCGAGCGCTTCCTGGCAAAGCGCCCCTGAAAGCTGAGAGAGAGACCCGATGAGCACCCCCTTGAGTAGGCCGCGAAGCGGTCAGAGGTTTGTATCGTGTGGTTTCTTAATGCGCTCTTTTAGCGCAGATAGCCATGTCGGGTTTAAATCGTAAACAGGAGTCGACGATGAACGAGCCAAAGGAGCTTACGCGACAAGAGCTGTACGACTTGGTGTGGGCACGTCCCATGACGAAAGTTGCAACTGACCTTGGTATTTCGGACGTTGGGCTCAAGAAAGTTTGCGCGAAACATCGCATACCGGTCCCGGGTCGCGGCTATTGGGCGAAACTCGAAGCAGATCGTCCGGTAAAGCAAGTCCGGCTCCATCAGGTGGGCGACCCCAACATCAATCGGATAATCATACGCGGAGCACCCGAAAGACGGCTTCCTCTCGAAGTTCAGAAAGCCAAACGCCAAGCAGTTGCTTCCGAAAAGATGGCGGAGAAAAAGGTCACAGTCACTGGGGGAGACGCAACACATCATCCGGTGGCGGTACAAACGGCAAAGATGCTTGAAAAGGCGAAGATGGATGATCAAGGACTATGCTGCGCACACGGACCCAAATGCTTTCCGGTCTCCGTGGCACCAGTCAACATACCGCGCGCCATTGCCATCATCGACGCACTTGCGAACGCTGCCGAACAGCGGGGGTATATGATCGATGCAGAGGAAAATTCAGTGTGTCTTCGGGTAAATGGCGAACAGATTGGTTTTTCTTTCGTTGAGAAAGTTGAGCGTCGTCCGCACAAGCCGACACCGGAAGAGATTGCACGCAGGGAACAGGCTCAGCGTGCTCGAAGTTGGGAGGCACATTACAATCTTTTTCAGCTCGGACGGCAGCAATGGGACTACTTCCCGACAGGTACCCTTGCTCTCGAACTCGACCAAAGCTACCACGACGGACTTCGGCGGCGGTGGTCTGACGGGAAAACGCAGCGCCTTGAGGATCTCCTTAACGATTTTTTCGCTGGAGTGGTGGCATATGCGGCAGCGGAAAAGGTGAGGCGCGAAGAACGTGAGCGTTGGAAGCGGGAATTGGAGGAAGCCGAGCGTCGGCGCGTAGTGCAGGAACAGAGACGCCAACGTGAGGCGAGTCGCCGTGAATTCTTAGTCAAACGAATGGGGGCGTGGGAAAAGGCCGAGCGCATCGACCGCTTTATCCAAGCAATTCAACCCCAGCGGCTGGGCAACGATGCAGATATAAAGCTACAAAAATTTTTCTCGTGGGGACGGGGTTATGCTGAAGGCCTGCGTTTGCAGTGTAATCCAGAGAAACTCGCTGCCGCTCTGGCCGGTTCTTGTCTGTTCGATCCCGACGAAAAGATACAGTTTGACGAGGACCAAGAGCAGGAAGAGACCATCTAAAATATTCTTTTAGCAGCGGGCTAGGGCGTCAACTCTTATCCTGGAACAGGCTCAGTTAAATCCGCGCGGTGCAGCGGGCATTCTTTACGCAATCGAACAACATCTCGCCACACATCGCCATCGGAGCGAAGCGGGAAGAAAGTCGTTTGCTGCCAGGAGAGCGGAATGATTTCGTCGGCCGCATGCCGAACGAACAAGGATGACAACATGAGGCCAGCGAAAAATGACACGAATGCAACTGTCGGAATCTCGCCCGTTGTTGGCGCGAAGTATGGGTGCGCACATCCGGCGCATCCGGTGCCCGTCACGTGAAACGATGCCTGCGCCTGATATAGTTCAGTTGCTCCAAGTCCAAGCCACAACGGATTGGCTCTCTGTACTTCCCAGCGCGAAGGTATGTCATCGACGCCCACAAGGACAGCGGGGACAAGTGGGGCGATGCGGGAGCGCGTGTCGGGCCCATACCTGAGCGGTACTGGTTTAATCGTGAGTCCGCCCAGCTGCTGTGTGGCGAGGTCGTCGGCCTTGAGGAGATTTAGCCGCGAGCGTCGTAAGAGCATATAGCGGTTTAAGTTCGAGAGCGCGTTCGATTCAGGCTCAATGACGCGACTTTGACCACGAATGTATGGAATACGAGCGAGTGCGAAGAGAACCGCATTTGTAATTGCGCCACCACTGATGCAGTCGAATTGGCCGACATTATGGGTTATCAGCGCATCTTCTGGCGCCAACGCAAATTCCGCCTCGCGCGTTGCGGCGAAGATCTCATTAAATATCGGATTAGACGCAAATCCTTGAAGCTTGCGCATTGCGACTTTGTAGACTTCAGCAGCGGCGAGACCAGCGACGCATAAAGCGCCAAATGGCCACATAGGTTCCCGCCAAGGATCGGTTGCTTTTTCGGAAATTCTCCCGCTCCAGCGTCCCGCGTTGAGATGGAGCACAAGAGAGG
>CAYGDS010000151.1:0-2433 GCA_964348595.1 uncultured Gammaproteobacteria bacterium
AGAGAGCTGCTTGCGTTCAAGTATCCAAACCCAGTGGCAGGAGCTGGCAACAGCCCCGCGATCTTCCGGCGAGCGCCAGGATGCGCACAGGCTGCTGGCTGACTGCTGCCAGAGACCCCGCTTGGGGCCCGGCCGCGCGTCAAGGAATGCGTACGGAGCAGAGCGTCGTTTAAAGTGGGTTGTGAATTGAAGCCTCCCTGTTGAACTCGCTGGTGCGATGGGATCTGTCAGCCTCGCCAGAAAGCAAATCCGAGTCCGGTGATGGCATGCCGTGCCGGGATATAGTCCACGACGGTGCCCTTCATGCCCTCGCAGGCGCCAGCCGTCACGATCCAATTGCGAATCTCTCCTGTACCGCTTTCCAGCGTATCCGATTCGAATGTGAACAAGCTCTTGAGTTCCGCCCCCTCCCCGCGCTCGATCCGCTGGAGCACCCACCGATCAAGCGGCTCATCTACCCAGCCGGCACGAGGACCGAGCGGATCGTGAGACAGTCCGCCTGACCCATAAACTGCTACGCGTTCCGGTCGGCCGGCGAAGATGTCGCGCAATGCTTGGCCGAGCGAGTAGCACCGCGCCGCGCTGGGCCTCGGCGGGTGATAGGCATTTAAGAAAAGGGGAACCGCAGGAATATTGTTCTTTCGTAGCTCCATTATATTGGCGATGCGAACAAAGGCATGACCCAGTCCATGTTCGGGACGCCGCCCCAAAGGAACGAGCTTTTCGCTGAAGCCTAAATCGAAACCCCGCGCCATCAGCCCATCGAGCGCGGTCTTCGCCACCTTTGGATTGCAGGCGAGCGTAAGCCAGTTGTCCCGCGGCCTCTCGTCCACCCAGGTGATGCTATAGGTTCCTTCGGCGGTCTCGCCCAGGAATAGCGCAAAGCTCGGGATCAACGCTTGGGAAAAGAGCTCATCCTGATCGTCGCCAATGATAAAGATCGCCTCGGGCTTGGTAGCCTCGAGCTCGCGACGGAGCGTGGCAAATCCTTGTTTTACCCGATGGATATAGCCCTCGATCACGCCGGCGGTTTCGTCGGCGACTTGGGCCGGCTGCGGCACATCGCGTACGAGATTGCGATGCACCATTGGCCACTGATCGGCGGATACGAACATCGACGGCGCGTGCGATGACGCGAGACCTAAGACGACCGGCACCGCAACTCTCCTTCTGAAACGTTACATAATTAGGCAGCGCGTCGACTTTTCGGCTCACTGACCGTCCTAGGGGCAAACGCCTGCAAATGTCGGGTCCGCGAACTCCTCGAACGTGATGCCCTGCTTAACGATTTTATATTCCACGGCGAGCTTCATTTCGACCTCAAAGCCGGAGCGGCTCAGGCAGCCCTCTCCGAAGCCGGGCTTGATGCGCTCGAGCATCTTGATGACGATCGGTCGATCCAGCCCCTTAAATTGCTCGGCGGTCTTCGGATTCTGTAGCATCGTATCCGCGATCTCGGCCTCATTTGAGCGCCGGATGAAGGTAAGCCATTTCTTGTGCGCGTTGACCGCCCTCCGGGCGCTGATCCAGTCTGAGACGCTTGCGGTAACCAACCTTCGCGGCCAGTACGAATCTGCGGTAGGCAATATCCGCGAGCAGAATTCCGCGATGAAAACTGAGCTACAGCGCTTCCATGCACTAACTTCCGAGACCCAAGACGCGCTCATAGAACTCGCCCGCGCTCTCAAGACCGCAGTGTAAGGCGAAAAGCAATGGACGGGCCTAGCGTCTACGCAATGGACGGGCCTAGCGTCTACCAAGACTCCCACTTCACGATTGGCGAGGCTATCCTACTTCTGCTCTTTAGCCTCTTGCTGGTCCTTGCCGTTCCGCTCATTCAGACGACCGAGAAGAACCGAGAGCTCACCGTTAAAATAGAAAAAGGCGCAGCTCGCGGGGCTCAAGCAGAACGAGCTTGTTGAGCGTGCTGCTAAGGCCGAAGCGTCGCTTGCCCAGACGAAACAGGACCACATTAATACGCAAGGCCAACTCGCCAATGCCAAGACCCAGCTCGCCAAAGGCGGGAGGGGCGTGTTGGCAGTGCCATGCTGGTCCACGCCCGATGGATCACCCGAATCTATTTTTGATGTTGCGCTCACATCAAAGGGCCTCATTATCCGCGACCGAAAGCTTGCGCACCGCAAAGAGGAGCAGGCGAAACTCCCACCAAGCGAATTTATCTTTGACGGGGAGATATCGACAGGCCAGTTCGAGCAGATGGCAAGGCGGTTGTATGCTTGGTCAGTGCAACAAGAATGTCGGCATTGGGTGCGCGCATTCGACAAGACTGAGCTGACGGAGAAGATGAACTACAAGGTTCATCTCCAGACGGTCGGCGGCCGCTTCTATTTCGTAGAGATTCGCAATGAGCAGTTCTGAGGCCCTCAAGGACGCGCTTCAGGACCTCAAGGAAGCGTTTCTGGTTCGCATCGC
>CAYGDS010000152.1:0-2386 GCA_964348595.1 uncultured Gammaproteobacteria bacterium
GCCGACGACAACAGTCGAAGAAGGCGCGACGGTAGCGTCAGAGGCCCCGCCTTTGCCTGCCGTACCGACGGCGACGCTCGCGTATCCCGCGATCCGTACCGAAGACGAGCAACAGGCGGCGCCGGCCGTCGAGGAGGAGGCAGGAGGAGGTGAGTATCTGCGCATCACACCCGAGCGCATGGCAGCGATCACGGCAGCCGTCGCGCAGAAAGGTGGTGGTAAGAGCGCACGACCGCGTTACGCGCACACCTGCCAACGATGCGGGAAGCAATTCGAGCTTGCCATTCAGCTTGATCCATCAAAGCCGATTTACGACCCGGAGTGTCGCGCGATCGTTCTCGAGGAGCGGAAACAGCGTAGCACCGTTGTCCGACATCAAAAGCGCCAACCTGTTCCGCCAGAGAGCACGGAAGCAGGGCCGCGTGCCGAATCTTCCTTCGCTCCAAAAGAGGTGTCGCCAACGCAGGAAGCAAACCGACCACGCATCGTGCATGATGCGCGTGCGCCAGTCCCGTCACACGGAGTGACCGTCACGTCCGAACGTATCGAAGACGAAGATCTCCTCACATCTATCCTCAAATCCAAGGACGAAAACGTCGAGCTGCGCAAGAAAACGCTCGAGCGCCGCGCAGGAGAGGCGAGACCCGCTCCGACCACAGTCTCGTCTCAAACGGAGTCGGCAGATAAAAAGCGTCGGCGGCGGCGGAGAGACTCTTCGCACGGAGCAGCATCAACAACGGCTCCAACGTCATCACCAGCTCCAACTCCATCGCCAACATCGATGCCGACGACACCCAGGCCGCTTGTTCCAGGCCAGCGGATCAGCTTCTAGGGTATGCAAGAAACCGTCCACATCCAAACGCCGGATAACGTCCTGCTCGCCGGCGCCTATGTGCGCGCAGCGGTGGATTCGCGTGCCGTGCTCATGCTGCACATGATGCCCGCGGATCGCACGAGCTGGGCTGGCGTCCAAACCGAACTCGAGAAGCTCGGCATCGCTTCGCTCGCCATCGACTTGCGTGGGCACGGCGAGAGCGTCAAACAAGGCGGTAAGACGCTCGACTATCACACGTTTAACGATGTGAGCCACCAGGAATCTCGCGTGGATGTAACGACGGCCATCAATTGGTTGCGTAACCGTGGTTTCACGCGCGTCGGAATTTTAGGTGCCTCCATCGGCGCAAACCTTGCGATCGACGCAGCCGCGGGTGATCCATCCATTCCTGCGATCGCCCTCCTCTCGCCGGGAGAAAATTATCGCGGGATCGAAACTTACGGGGCTGCGTCCGCTCTTGCTTCGGACCAAGCCTTGCTCACCTCCGGTTCCGAGGGCGACGACAATGAAAGTTTCGAGGCAGCGAAAAAGATCGTCGAACTTGCCTCATCAAAAGACAAAACCTTTCTTCCCTTTGCCTCCGCCGGACACGGCACGAGCCTGTTCGTCCAAGAGCCAGCGCTCCCAGCAGCGCTCGCCGATTGGTTTTCTAAGCGTTTGCCATAGCTTATGGAATGGATGGATCTCATCCGTGGGTTGGTGCTCGGAACCGTGCAAGGACTCACGGAGTTTCTTCCCGTGTCTTCTAGCGGTCATTTAATCCTGATACCGCAACTTTTCGGTTGGAAGGATCAGGGTCTCACGTTTGATACGGTGTTGCACCTCGGAACACTCGCGGCGCTGGCCTGGTTTTTCGCGGGGGAGCTCGGTACGCTCATGCATCGGGTCCGTTCGATCGAAACACGACGCGAAACCTCTCACTTCATCGCCAAACTGCTTCTCGCCACGGTACCTGCCGTGCTCGTCGCCTATCTTTTTGGCGACTGGATCGAGGCGAACACGCGTTCCGCTTGGCTCGTTGCGTTTAACCTGGCCTTTTGGGGCGCTGTCCTTTTCGTCGCCGACCGAGTCGCCGAACGCATGCCTGGTCGCGAAGTGTATCTCAATATCTCCTGGATCCAGGCATTTCTTCTCGGTTGCGCACAGTCGCTCGCGCTCCTTCCGGGCACGAGCCGCTCGGGCATCACCATCACGGCCGCGCTCTTCATTGGATTCCACCGGTCCGCATCGGCACGACTTTCCTTCCTCCTTGCACTCCCCGTCACCCTCCTCGCTGGATTAAACGGACTCTGGAAAGTCGTGCAAGAGCCGACGGATGCGAATTGGCTTGCCCTTGGCGCTGGATTTTTTGCTGCGGCGTTGAGCGGCGCGCTTGCGATCAAATTTCTGATCGCATTCGTTTCCAAGCATCGTTACACGCCGTTCGTTGTCTACCGGTTTGCGCTTGCGATCGTGATTCTTCTCCTCATTCCAAGCGTCGCGTCGGCGCAGGAGTTTACCCCCGAGCCAGACGAATTCGCCGCGGCCGTTGTCCTCCAAGCATCAACAGGC
>CAYGDS010000153.1:0-2368 GCA_964348595.1 uncultured Gammaproteobacteria bacterium
GCCAGAGCTGGTCGAACCGCAACGCCACGGCCGGGTAGGGCCCGACGTACCCCGACGGCTCGAACGGCGCGCAGCCGCAGCCGTGGACCAAGCAGCTCCTTCTCATCAGCCCAAGCAGGTCGTCGGTCCTGCCTACGACGCCGGGCGCGTGCTCAATATCCAAATGGCGGCAGATACAGCGACGGAGGCGACGGCCGTCGGGTGGCGCCATGGCGCGCGTGAAGTCTCCCTCGATGGTGACGTCCGAGAGCCAGCACGCGAAGAGGGCGCCGCAGGCGCAGCT
The DNA here is from genome assembly GCA_964348595.1 of uncultured Gammaproteobacteria bacterium. Classification (GTDB taxonomy): domain Bacteria; phylum Patescibacteriota; class Patescibacteriia; order 2-12-FULL-60-25; family 2-12-FULL-60-25; genus CAYGDS01. The sequence goes on from CAYGDS010000153.1 coordinate 284, forward strand.
CCGGCCGCGGATGCCAAGAAGGGCGAGGAAAAGAAGTAAGCTATCACCCCATATATCCGTTTGTGTGCAAGGAGGCCGCCCGGCCTCCCATTTGTTATAATCCATCCATGAAATCGCGGACCAGCTTTTTGATCATTGCCGTATCCTTCCTGGCTCTGGCGTCCCTGCCTCTGTCCGCCCAGGCGCAGAGCCTCACTCCCCAAGAGAAGGCCCGCCTGGAGCAGGAACTCGCGCAGGTGGAGGCCGAGCAGAAGAAGGTGGAGGCCGACCTTGCCGCGACGCAGGCACAGAGCTCGTCCCTCCAGCGCGACATCAGCATCCTCGACCAGAAGATCAAGGCGGCCCAGCTCAATATCCGCGCCAAGACGCTCAAGATCGAGACACTGGGCAACGATATCAAGCAGAAGGAGCGGCATATCGGCGCCCTCGAAGACCGCATCGGCCGCGGCAAAGAGACCCTTGCGCAGATCATGCGCAAGACCAACGAGACGAGCTCGTACACGTTGCCCGAGATGCTCCTGTCGCAGGCGACGCTGACCGGATTCCTGGAAGACATCGACAGCTTCGAGTCCGTCCAGACGGGGCTCAAGGACACCTTCGAGCAGATCCGCGACGACAAGTCCGAGACGCAGGCAGAGCGCGACGTCCTCGACAAGCGGCGCAATGCGGAGATCGACGCGCGCTACACGATCGAGCAGGAGAAGAAGAACATCGAGGTAGACGAGCGCGAGAAGCAGCGCCTGCTGTCCATAAGCAGGAGCAACGAGGCGGCGTACTCGGCCGACCTCGTCAAGAAGCGCGCCAAGGCCGCCCAGATCCGCGCACAGCTCTTCCCGCTGCGCGGCGCCGAACCCATACCGTTCGGAGACGCATACCGCTATGCCGTCGCGGCATATCAGAAGACCGGAGTCCGCCCGGCTTTCCTGCTCGGCATCTTCGCCCAGGAATCCAGCCTCGACACCAGCGACGCCACCTTCGGCAAGCATGTCGGCTCCTGCTATCTCACCGACACGCAGACCGGCGCCGGCGTACGCGCCTCGACGCGCACTCCGATCGCCGATGTCATGAAGCCGAGCCGCGACGTCGCGCCCTTCCTCGAGATCGTCAACGCACTCGGCGGCGATCCCTTCACCACGCTCATCTCGTGCCCTCTGTCGACCGGATACGGCGGCGCCATGGGGCCGGCGCAGTTCATCCCGTCCACCTGGATGCTGGTCAAGGACCGCCTCGCCCGCCTGCTCAATATATCGGGCATGCCCAACCCCTGGAGCCCGGCGCACGCATTCATGGCCTCCGCCATGTACCTTTCGGACCTCGGCGCTTCCGCGGGCACCTATACGGCCGAGCGCAACGCGGCCTGCAAATACTACTCGGGCGTCTCCTGCGGTCTTCGCACGGGGAACACTTCATACGGAAACAGCGTCATGGCGAATGCGGAGAGGATACAGAGGACGATGATTGATCCTCTGCAGGGGCTCTAGAAGAAAGGAGAAGGAAGCAGGGAGAAAGGAGGAAGCAAATTGGTGTATAATCTTGTGCGTGAATAGACCGATTAATACATTTTTTGATCTCGATGTGTGGCAAGAAGGCAGAAAATTAACAAAAGCTGTCTATGAAAAGACGGCCACTTTTCCTTCGCAAGAAAAATTCGGATTGACTTCTCAGATGAGAAGGGCTTCAGTGTCTGTGATCGCAAATATTGCAGAAGGATTCGGGCGTATGTCGATAAAAGAAAAATTGAATTTTTACAATCAGGCCCACGGTTCTTTGACCGAACTGCAAAGCCACACCTTCATTTCGATGGATCTTTCATATTTAACGAAAGAAGAATGTGGCGAATTATTTTCCAAAATGCAGAATTCCCAAGCGCTTCTTCAGGGTTTGATTCGGTCTACGCGAAAAAGGCTGGAATAACCAGCCTTTTCTCCCTTCTTCCTGCTTCCTTCTCCTTTATTTTATATCGTCAAAATAACCGGTATCACCATCGGCCTCTTGGCCGTGCGCTGGAGGAGGAACTTGGAGACGGCGTCGGTGATGTTGTCCTTCACGACGTCCACGTTGAGCGGCCTCATGCCGCGCGTGGAG
>CAYGDS010000154.1:0-2303 GCA_964348595.1 uncultured Gammaproteobacteria bacterium
GTGCTGATCAGGTGTTCAAGAGGTCGCTCTCCTTGAGCTCGCCGGTGGCGAGCATTCCGAGGAAGCGCTCGAACGCATCGTGGAAGCGCTCGGCCTGCGCTCTCGTCCCGTATGGGAACTCATGTCGCAGAACGGTACTCGCATCTCGGATGCGACGCATCACGATCTGAAGGGGCAGTGCTTCGCTCGGAAGGTACACTTCGAGCGTCATGAGATCTTGTTGGATTCGGACGAGACCCCACAGGTCGCACTTCGTGGAGTGACGGCAATCGTCATGATCGCCGCTGTAGTCCGTGCCGATGTTCCATCCGGGCTTCATGATCTCGCGGAACAAGTACTCCACTGTCTCCTGCTTCTTGCAGCGCCCCTGGAGTGCAAGGCAGTTCGGTCGAGGGATCTCCCAGTGACCGGGGGGACTGAAGCGGATGTGCTTCGACCTGTTCTCACTGCGCAGGAAGCAGAGATACGCGATCGCGAGATCGATTTGGGCCGGACTCACCGTGACGGTTGCATTGTTCTTCAAGGGGCACCTCTGCTCACAACTTTGCACAACGCGCCCCTTTTGTCCAGCGTTAGACGACACGGTTCGTCCTGAGCGATGTATTGAAAAACCGACGGAGGATCCGTCGGTCGTTGATCAGGTGTTCGAGATGACCACCTTGCCGGTGGCGAAGGCCTCGGCCGCGGCGCTGAGTCCGCTGTCGTGCGCGGGCTTGAAGCCCTCTTCCGTCCAGTGGCCGGCGAAGAATCCGCCGGAGGGACAGCAGTCCATGCGCAGACATCCAAGCACGCTCTTGGTCTCGCCCGTCTTCACCTTGTGGGCGATCGCCTGGTCGAAGGACTTGTCGTTCACGTAGAGCGCGACTCCATCGCCGGGCAAGATGATGTGCCGGCACGAGGCGCAGCGGATCGAGAACTTCTTGACCTCCTCGACGCGGCAGGCCGGGCAGACGCGAAGCCGCTCCTTACCCGTGAAGTTGGGCTGTACGCGGACGCCGTAGAAGTCCACCTTGAACTTCTCCGGACCCTTGTGACCGCACTTGTACTTGATCTCCTTCCCCTTCAAGGGGATGAAGGCGAGCACGTCGGTAGCCTTCGGGGGCTCCTCCGACTCGCCGAATGAGACACTTGCGACGACTACCAATCCCGAGGGATCACGCACGCTGTTGCTCAAGGTTCACCTCCGGCAGGATCTTGCCAGAAGGAGCGATCCTGTCAACCCCAGGGAATGAAAAACCGACGGAGAGTCCGTCGGTTGTGGTGTGGGGGAGTGTTCTCAGGCTTGTCCACGTGGCAGCTTTGTATGTCCTGGAAGAGGGGGAAGCTCTAGCTTGCGCAGGATTCCTTGAACCTCGCTCTCAGCCTTTCGCAGCACACTCGTCGCTGCTCGGTGTGCCTCCTCGCGCTCCTCAGAGGCTCGCATCTCCGAAGTCGCTTTCTGCTCAAGAGCGGCTGCAAGATCACGCAAACTGCCCAGCTCACCGAGCAACGTATGTGCGAAGTGCTCGTTGCGTTCTCGAAGATGTGCGAGTCGTTCCAGCCGGTACACGGTCGCGACGCTCGCAAGACCTCTCGAGATGTCGTAGTGCCGTTTCGTGGCATACAGCCACAATAGAAAGAAAACGACGGTGGTCGAGAACCAGAGCGTTGTGATGTGCACCCCGGTCAGCGCGTGCACCAGAATCGGAGCAAGAGTGCTCATCACGCCGATCATGAAGCAGATGAACACATGTGCGTGGTTGACGCGCATCGAACTCTCCAGTGTGAAAGGTGCTCCCTCTATAGCAGAATTCAGAGCTCATGTCAATCCGTTTGACGTTTCAAATCCCACGTACCAAGATGCCGCCATATGTCATGGCAACGCATTTTGGAAGCGGCTCGTCGGCACGGTATGCCCGTCATTGCGACGGATATCGCGGGCCGCGAACCGATGGTCATCCTCCCGCTTGAAGTATTCGAGGATCTCTCCGCCGCGGCGGATTTCCCGATGCCCGTCGATCTCGACGAGCCAATGTTTGAGCCCACCCCGGAACCCATGGATGTCACGATTGAATCAGGCCCATCTCCCGAACCGAAAACCACGAGTATTGGCCAGGTCCCATCCGTCGACTCGAATCCCGCGATAGACATAGAAGATCGCTTCTATTTGGAGCCTCTGGATCAAGACGCTAAATAGGGCTCAATCTAGCCAAACTTTCCTGGTAGCATCGAAAGAAATTTGATGAACAGATGCGCCCCTTGCGCGATTATTTTGCCTTTGTTATCAGCTCAAGAGGCTTGGGAAGGCCGTCCAAAAGGGAGTA
>CAYGDS010000155.1:0-2302 GCA_964348595.1 uncultured Gammaproteobacteria bacterium
GATGTTAGGTAAATAAAAAAGAGCCGTGAGGCTCACCTCGAGCCACTTCTGGAACTTGTTCTTGTCGGACCAGATGGCCGACATCTCCTTGCTCGTGTATCTCGGCAGCAAAAGGAACACCCTCCTATCCCGACAAAACGCCGGAATGGGGCGAGGATGGCAGAAAAGCCGATTTCGATCAAGACAAAACCCCCGACGGGAAGCGTCGGGGGTTTGTTGGTAGGCCCGGATGGATTCGAACCATCGACCACCGAGGTATAAGCTCGGCGCTCTAACCAACTGAGCTACCCGCGCATGCGCAAATCAGAGTAGGCCGTAATGTTGGATCAATCAAGGGCCCGTGCGACTTTCGCTCTGTTTCTCCTGCTCCAAAAGGCGTATCGTACTTGCCAGATGCCGCTATTGGTCCTCGGGCTTTCATGGCTCACCGCCCTTGCTGGGCTCTTTCAGGCGAATCCTGCCGTCTGGGTTGCGTATGGATTCGTGAATCCGAGTCTCGCGCTTTTGCCGAGAGTCGCACTCGTCGCCATCCCAGGAGCCAAACAACGATTGAATGGCCTGTGGCTTGCCCCGATCGAGATCCTCTCGTTCTTGATTATCCTCGTGAACGCGCCGGGGAGTCTCGCGTTCCATGCGCTTGGTTTTCAATACGATCGGTTCCTGCATTTTACGTCCGCCTTTCTAGTGATGCTGCTCGCGGTCCCATTATTTGCGCCACTCGTGACGCATATGCCTCGGCGTGACGAGCGCGTGAAGCTCGTCGCGATCGCCTCGATGTTCGTTTTCGTCGGCCTGTTCGGATTTGAGGGTGTGCAATGGTCGTCGGACCGCCTATTCGGTACCGAGCTTTTTCATGATGCGACACAATCCATCAATCGCGACGTACGGGAAGATCTCATGTTCGGTTTCATTGGTCTCGTCACCGCCGTCGTAACGCTGCGCCGATCGCCGAAGCTGTGGAAGTGGCTCACCCGAGGGCTTCAGGTCCCGCAGGATGTGATAGTCGAAAGTCCATAAAGTCCATCAAGTCGAAAGCAACGAGGGCTCATGGCTTTATCATTGACGAGTTATTCATATTCAAGTAAAGAGTATGCGGAGGTTGAAATGAACGCGCCCTTTGCCATACACATGGTGCATGTTCATGCCGGTAGCATGAACCCAACGGAATCCATCGCCGTGTTCGGACTCTGCATCGCCTTCGCGGTGTGGGGTGCGGTGGCGATCATCTATCAGTGAAGGCGATGACTCGTCTGCAAGCATGGTCGTTCCGGCTCGCGTATACAACGGTCAGCCTCAGCATCGGACTCGCGATGCGGTTGGTCATGGAGGTTCCTTCCGATATCTCGTTTCCTGTCGCGGCTCTCTGCTGGATCACGACGTTTCTCGTTTTCGAATGTACGCGTTCTCACTTCGAGAGTGCCTACAACGTAGGCCCGGTGACGAAGGCCCATTCCATCCGCGTCCGCGTCGCCGAGATCGACGAGAAAATCGAGGCCGACGAGGCTAAAAAGAGAAAGCTCCTTGAACAGCTCGTTGAGGCGGAGAGCGATCCGCTCTTTAGTCGCACGAGTCAGTACGAGACGGTCGAGAACGAGCTACTAGGAAAAATCGCCAAGCTCGATCGCGAGATCGATCCCAAGCGCAAGAAGCGCGCCAAGCTCAACGCCGAGTTCGACGAGCTCCTCCAGAAGAAAGGCTACCGCGGTAGCCCCTGACCCATGCCCCGATCTCACCTAAGGTCGGGGCTTTACAATTTGATCGTTTTTTGATAAGCAAGGGGCGGAGGCAGTGATGACAGAACCGACGATCCTTTCACGATTCCAGGGTTGTCTCATGGGCGTGCGCCTCGGCGATGCCATGGGCATGCCGTGGGAGACCATGTCCCGCGAGAAGATCATGAAGCGCACCGACCGCAAGGGGGTGACCGGCTTCGTCGATCCGCAGCAGCGGACCTCGCCCGACACCGCGCATTTCAAGGCGGGGGACACCACCGACGACTGGCAGCTCACCGAGGCCGTCGCCGAGTCGCTGATCCGCAGCCGCGGATTCAACTTCGGAGACATGGCAAGCGCCCACGTCGAGGCGTTCAACCACTCCGTCGCCGGGTGGGGAGGTACCACCAAGAAGGCGATGCAGGAGTTCAATCTCTGGCTCGAGACGAACGGCCGCGAAGGCCGCGCACCGGAAGTGCCGGCGACGGCTTTCTCCCGCGGCAGTGGTGTGGCGATGAAGGTCGCCCCGCTCGCGCTGTTCCACAGCCAGTGCGGTGATCGGAATCTCGATCTCGAGCTGAACGTGAGAC
>CAYGDS010000156.1:0-2296 GCA_964348595.1 uncultured Gammaproteobacteria bacterium
GTGTAAGATAAAGTATGGAGCTTGTAGAGACGAATAGACTCTCGAGAAAATATACCCTTCAAGTTTTTAAAAAGGCCTCGTTCAATTAGTTCGCCTGGCACCGAATCCTCCTCGGCATCGTTCTGCTCACATTTTTTGTCTAGCTTTCAATAAAAAAACCCGCCCACGTGGTGGACGGTTAGTAGCCCTTCGGCGGAGGGATCACGACATCTCCCTCCTTGATCAGACCTCCTTCGATGATTTCAGCGACGAGACCGCCGCGATCGAAGAATGCACGTTTGAAGTTGTATACCTTGCGAGCGAGGTTGCTTGGCCTCTGACAGGGATCACAGTACTTCACGCCTCGGAATCGAGCACCACCGATCTGAAACTCGCGGCCGATCAGCCACATGAGTTCCACATCCTTGGTGACAATATTCCTGCGCGAGTCTACGTAGTCGAAGCTCGTGTCATAGAAGAAGATCTCATTAATGAGGGTGACTTGGCGTCGCCCGACATCTCCGTCGTTGAAGCTTCCTTGCCCAGAACAGTATCGATCGCCTGCTAGCCCCGCGCCAGCAATCGCCTGTACTTCCGACACGCGCTCCATCGGCGCGCCAGCTTTCGGTGCGATATAGATCGCTGTTACCGTACCTGTTGACATTGTCAGCCCCTCCTTTGTGGTGAATGGAGATTATCAGAAGAGACGAAAAAAACAAGTGACCTCGCAAAGCTTAACCTAAAAAAAGACTCTGACCCGTGGGTCAAAGTTGAGCGTAGTAATGCCTATTTGCTGAAGAAGATTCTATATTCCTCCGGAATCGTGATCAATTCGCGATTGATGAGCGCTGTCGGATCTGGGCCATCTTCGACTTTTCCTGTCGGAGCCTCCGTGCTTTCGACCTCGCAGATCAGCCCGAGGATTCGTGCAAACTCGTGATGTCGACGAATATGTAGATTCGAAAGTGCGGTAAGGACGTCTGCACGTTTCGTCTCGATCAGGGAGTTGATCTGCGCGAAGAGCCGCCGATCCCAGAAGAGCTCCGTCTCTCGTCTGACGTTGCGAATGAGATCACCGGCGAGGGATACAATGACACCAACGCCGAATAGCCCGATGATGAGCAGGAGACCCGTCGAGATGCTGAGCAAACCGACGATCACGGCCGTCACGGACGCCTCAAATCCGAGACCACTCACGCTTCCGAGAAATTTGTCCGTGAGCGATGCTTCATTCCGAAGTTGTGCGTTGACCTCCTCGACACGCTTCTCGAAAATTTTGGCCGAGTTCTCGCTATTTTTATCAAGCTCAGCATTGAATGAGGCCTCGATACGTTGTGCGAGCGTCGGCCGATCTACGTCCGTCCTTGCAGCCCAGACCTCGAACGCAGGACGTACAAGTATTCCCCGGCGGAGATTTCCGTTGACCTCTTCGAGGTCGAACATGACAACGTAGTCATCGGGCCGAGGGCCTGTTGGAACCAGAAAGATCGGCGCTCGCGCCTCCATCATCGGAAGCTTAGCAAGGAGAGCTTCCGCGAAGACACGTGGATCAAACGAGGGCAGAGACATCTGAGCTCCTGGAATGTAAGACGACTCTTTTATATCGGTAATGTATGAGTTTGTCAAAGTCCTTCCGCTGAGGCCTTACCCTGGCGAAACTCTGATACCGATTGACCTCGTCACCTGAAAATGCTAGGTTTTGGTTGTTCTTTTCACCAACAATGCGGGAGGGATCGTGGAAAATAAACACATGACGACTCCGCGGAGGAGGAGTCGCGAACAGCAGGTTGCACTTGAAAGGGGTCAAGAATCCCTGAGACAGGTATTGCCCTATGCGGCATTGCTTGAAGAGTGGATTCAGCCTCATGCTTCTCAGTATGTGTTCATACGACGGCTTTTTGATCGGTCACCCTACGATCCGTACATTCGACCACGTTTGGACGAACCTATGCCGGGCAAAACGTTGGCCCAGCGTGCTGCAATCACCCGACAACGCATCAAGCAGGTGTTCGTGGATTTGGCCGATCTTGAGGGTGTGTCACGCAGCCCATGGACGGATCCGCCACGTGAGGGTGACGTCGAACAAAATCCCGATTGGTTTGACCTGCGTATGCGGGCTGAAGCGATTGGGGAAGAGGTCGAGGCAAGACTGAAAATGGTTTTTGCAGGTGAGTTTTTCGGCTACAAGGGAATCCCATTTTCCGTCATGCTCCCGTTCGGCCTCGATAGCGAAGTCCTCGGGCGCTGGATAGCGACGATGAAGCGTGAAGGTACGGAAAAGAGGCTTGTCGAGGCAAGAGAGATTCGTTGTGCCATT
>CAYGDS010000157.1:0-2288 GCA_964348595.1 uncultured Gammaproteobacteria bacterium
CCGGGCCTTCCCCAGTGCGGCCAACCCCTTACCGTCGGCCGCGGGCCTGCCGCTTGGTGGCAGGCGGCTAACGGCGTGAGGGCGTGATGCAGGGAGAACATCAAGGAGGTCCTCCTTGTAAATTGCATTAATCGTTGTGCGTCTCTAGAAGGTGTGCTAGATTTTAAGCGCATCATCAGAGGCCCCAACATGGAAGAGCCCGTTCCTGAATCCATAGACGTGGCCGAGTTAGGCCAAATGCGGCGGGAGCTGATGCGGATCCTGGACGAGGCTGATCCGCGGCCCCATTCGGTGTACCGCGAGGACGTGTGCAGGCAGATACAACGTCTTTGCCGAGATGGAGTGATTCCAGACCCGATCGGGGACTTCATGCACATCGTGCGCAAATGCCGGAATCGGGCCGAGTACGAGGACTGTGTTCCCCAGGGCATGGAGGCACGCGCGATCCGATCCGCCTGGGCCGCGATTGAGGATTGGCGGCTCAGGCGCGCACGCTTGGCGGCAACGAGTGCCGAGAACCGGCGTTCCACGAAGGAGGCAACAGTATGAGCGGCCCTGATCCTCGGGTGCTCCGGCAGCTGATTGAAAGGAAGTCAACGGAAGCGAGATCGAAGCGACGGGACCTCGCTACTGCGATTGAGGAAGCGCGACGGGTGGAAGAGGTATGGAAGCGACTTCTCGAAGCTCAAAAGGAAAGTCGCTCTGCGGAGATTGTCAGCATTTTCCGGAAGGACTCCGACGTGTTCGCGCGACTCCGCGAGCAGGGCGACGAGGCGATCGCGCCGCTAGAGGCGCTCTATAGAGAGTCGGAAGAGGCTGCAAAGAACACCGCACGACAGTTCACCTCGTTGTTCCCCAAGGCTTGCGATGCGATGGGCATAGCACTCGACTCAAGCTCACGGCACCCAAAATATTCGATTCGAGAGTTCATCCAGATCGTCGTCGATGAACGAAAACTCGAAGGGCAAGTCACGCCCCGCGACGCGAACACCGTTACCATTCCATTGGACGTCGATCCGCTTGTCGCGTACCTGCGGACGGAGGTTAGGCGACTATTCGAAACCAAACGGGACCCCAAGCGGTTCCTAGCCGGCCTCCGAAAAGCCTATCAAGCAGTGCTTCGCGAAGAGAAGAAGTCTCCGGGCGACGAGCTTCCTCTACGTCGCGTCGCCAATCGTTTGTCCAAAAACTGGGCGCGTTTCCGTTACGACGAATTCAATGTTGATCTTGGTAACGCCGTTTGTTCAGGACAAACCTTGATCGAGAAAGTGCGGCTTCATCTCAATCACACGCGCGACACGAGGCAAGGCATGCTCCTGTATGGCCTGGAGCGTAGTGGTTACGTGGGATTCATCAGCTTCAAGTCAGAGGGTTCGTGATGGTCGACCAAGCACTCGCGGTGTCAATCATTGAAAGCCTGCGGACAGGAATCCCCCCGCTTCGTGGGGTCCGTGAATACAGCGCGGGCAACGAAGAGTTTCTCGATCAGATCCAGAAGCGACATCTACGGAACACACCTGATATTCGGGGCAAGATCCGTTTTATTTCCGGCTCATGGGGAACCGGAAAGTCGCACTTCCTGGCTCAAATCCGGGAAACTGCCTTCGAGTCCAATTACCTCGTCTCATCGGTGGGGTTGAGTGCAGACGAAACTCCATTCAATCGATTCGAGGAGGTCTTCTATCGAATCGTGAGGCAGATTGCATCACCCGAAATGTACTCTGAGGGAGCCGTCGCGCTCGACGCGCCTCTGGGTGAGGTCTTTCGTCGACAGCTCTTTAAGTCGCACGGCGCGGCACCCCAAGCTGCACTTCCCCGTGAGATCTATGACAAGGCCTGCCAAGCGCTCATGGAGAACGGCGAAATCGACATCGATTTCCGGAGGCTGGTGTGCCGCTATTGGGAGACTTACTTGCCCGAAGCGGGGGATGTCGCTCTGCTGGAGGATCGACGCGGTAGGATCATGCAGTGGTTCTCTGGAGAGGGAACGATCGGGGCATATCGGAAGGAGTTTGGGGTTCAGAAGCTTGTAAACCGATCGAACGCGCGGCTCTTGTTACGGTCACTGGGACGGTATGCCATCCACGCCGGCTTCAGCGGCATCGTAGTCCTCTTGGACGAAGCCGAGATGAGTTACTCGGTGATGCGAAAATCCGCGCTTAAGACGGCTCACAACAACTTGCTTCATCTAATCAACAGCATCGAGGAGAGTCCCGGGCTTATTCTTGTTTATGCCACGACGCCTGACTTTTACACGGACGAGCGGCACGGCATCCAGATTTATGGGG
>CAYGDS010000158.1:0-2260 GCA_964348595.1 uncultured Gammaproteobacteria bacterium
GGTCTTGTCTGCGGAGAAGCTTAAGGAGATGAAGGCCAATCCAGATGTCAAACACAAGTTCGGAAAAATGGAGATTTCTTACAAAGATATGATGCGTACGGCGACCGGCGGCCTGGGAGGGTCCAATGAGCCGACCCCTTCGCTCACGGTCGAACTTCTCCGTCCGGGCGAGGAGCTCTACCTCGCCACCGACGGCGTGATCGACAAATTCGACGACCCGGGAACGGATGAGATCAATACCGACGAGATGGGGATTTCGCTCGCGGATGAGGCGACACCAACGGGAGCTTCCAAAAAAGTTCCCATGGCAGCCAAAATGGATCGGCTCCGTAAAGAAGCGAAGGGTCGGCGCACGTATAAAAAGGATGACGACATCGGCATCGTGGGCATCCGAGCATCGTAATCTCTCAAGTACGAAGAACCCCGCCCATGCAGTATTGCGTGGCGGGGTTTTTGGTTTGAGAGCGTCGCTTGCGCTTACGGACGGTTCTTCACGTCGAACGGATTCGGGAATCCGCGAGCGCGGCCGCCGATGATGAGCACGACCGAGACCACATTGGACCACTGGCACTCGCCCTCGAACGTAACGCGAAGGTCTTCTGGGAAGGCCGGGACGAACCGGTAGTCGAACCACACGCCCCGGGGTTCCTCCGAAGGGATGATCTGTATCCGGCCGCTCACAACCTTGTCGATCCCCTGTTCGTCGCGGACGATGAGGAGAGTGATCTGGTCGTGCAGCGCGCTCGGCGCGAAGTGCCCCGGGGGCATGGCCTGAAGGCGGATCGTGAGACCCCGTCCGTCGTCGACGGGCTCGATGCGCGCCTCGGTGATGACGAGCATGCTCGAAGTCTGTTGCAGCGGCTTGAGCGGAATGAGTTCGGCTCGACGTGCCTGCATGATGGAGCTCCTCTGGGGTGTGTCGTGCAAGAAAAGAACAAGAGTTCGACGCTATCATTATTTTAATCGATTGTCAACCCACCGCGCGGCATGCACCATGATGCGTGCCTATGTCCGTCCTGCTCCGTGTCGAGCATCTCGCCAAAGCGCACGGCTTGCACGTGCTGTTTGATGCAGCCGAGCTCACGGTGAGCGAAGGGCAAAAGATCGGATTGATTGGACGCAATGGCTCGGGCAAATCTACGTTCTTGCGCATCCTCACGGGCGAGGAGAAAGCCGACGCCGGTGACATCATCAAAACGCCACAGCTCCGGCTCGGGTACTTGAGCCAGCTTACGGAATTTGATCCCCATGAACGCGTGCTCCCCTATCTTGAGCGCCAAAGCGGCAAGCCTGAATGGGCTTGTGCGAAAATGGCAGGCGCATTTGATATCAAGTATGAAAAATTACAGGCCCCCATCGGCTCGCTTTCCGGCGGCTGGCAGATGCGCGTCAAGCTCGCGGCTATGCTGCTCCATGAACCGAATCTCTTACTCCTCGACGAGCCCACGAACTATCTCGACCTGAACACGCAGCTGTTGCTCGAGGAGTTTCTGCGCGAATTCCAAGGCGGCTTCATCATGGTCTCGCATGATCGCGAATTCCTCGCCAATACATGCACGCACACGCTCGATCTGGAGCATGGTCGCTTCATGCTCTACCCCGGCGGCATCGAAGCGTATCTAGAATGGAAAGAAGAAAAACTCGCGCTCGACATCAAGTACAACCAAAATATCGAACGAGACCGCAAGCACCTCATGGCCTTCGTTGAGCGTTTCGGCGCCAAGGCGAGCAAGGCCACACAGGCGCAGTCAAAGTTGAAGCAGATCCGCCGCCTCAAACCGATCGAGATCAAGCACAAGCTCAAGACGGTGCAGATCCGCATCCCGAAAACCGGAGACAGGAAGACCTTTGCCGTAAAGGCCAACAAGTTGACCATCGGATACGCCAAACCAGTGGCGTCCGACATTTCGTGGGAGATCGAACGGGGCGAGAAGGTCGCGGTGCTGGGCGAGAATGGCGCTGGAAAATCCACATTGCTCAAGACCATCGCGGGCGAACTTCCAAAGCTCGATGGAACATGCACGTGGAACAACCGCACGACGTTCGCGTTCTATGACCAGGGATCTGCCGAAAAGCTTCATCCAGCGGAAAAAGTGGGCGAGTACCTCAAACGCATGACCGCGCACGAAGTCGCGCCCGAGGTCATGCTGCGCATGGCCGGAAATTTTCTGTTCTCAAAAGATGATCTCGATAAATCCATCGGCATGCTTTCGGGCGGCGAGCGCTCGCGACTCGCATTGGCTGCCATACTGCTTGGACG
>CAYGDS010000159.1:0-2244 GCA_964348595.1 uncultured Gammaproteobacteria bacterium
TGCTGATGGTCGAGCAGAACGCGCTCGCCGCGCTCGGCATGTGCGACCGCTCGTACCTGCTCGAAACCGGCCGGATCGTGCAGCTCGGCACCGGCCCGGAGATGCTGGCCAATCCGCATATCCGCAAGGCGTATCTTGGCGGGTGAGGGGGTAGAGCGAAGGGTTAGAGCGGTTCGTCACCCCCGCGCAAGCGGGGGTCCATCTTTCTATCGTTTCATGGCCTCGGGCGGCCCAGGGAGTGGGAGGTTTTGTAGGGTATGGCGCGGAACCCATGCCCAGCTGCCTCTGGTGGATTATCAGTTTCACGAAAGTCCGCTATTTACCAGGAGCGGTCAATTCGATTGGCCGCCTCGATGCTGCTTCGGCCGACTTGCCATGAATGCCAATAGCGCTGGCTTTGCGCTGGCGCGCAAGATAGCCTTCCTATCGAACGCCACGGAGCTTGGTCTCACATGGCCATTATCAGCTTATTCAATCACAAGGGTGGCGTCAGCAAAACGACGACAGCGTTCAATCTTGGATGGATGCTCGCTCGCAAGGGAAAACGGGTGCTGCTTGTTGACGGCGATCCCCAGTGCAACCTAACGGGCATGGTTCTCGGATTGGAGAATTTGGAGACGAGCGAAAGTATTCAAGGAACAAAAAATGGAAGGCCCCTTAACATCAGAGAGGGTCTGGCCCCCGCATTCGAATCCCGGCCGACGCCAATTGTACCGGTTCAATGCGTTCAAATTCCCAGGAACGAGAATCTCCTTATACTGCCGGGCCATATTGGCTTGGCGGAATATGAGGTGACGCTCGGCATCGCGCAGGAACTGTCCGGCTCCGTCGTCACGTTGAGGAATCTACCTGGGTCCATCCGTTACCTGATCGACGTCACCGCAGGCGAAAACAAGATTGATATTGTGGTTGTGGACATGAGCCCGAGCCTCGGAGCGGTGAACCAGAACCTGCTTTCGATCAGCGACTACTTCATCGTACCGATGCACCCCGACTACTTTTCAAATATGGCGATCAGCTCACTCGCGTCGGTAATCCCAAAGTGGCGGGCTTGGGCTCGAGCGGCTGAGCAGACGACCGTACTCAAGGAGGCGGAATATCCGTTTCCCGCAACACACCCAAAGTTTCTTGGCTATATTGTACAGAAATATCGGCCCCGCGGCGGAGCTCCATCGCGAGCCTTTCAGACATGGATTGACCAGCTAGAGACTAACGTTAGAGATATCCTGATTCCGACTTTCAATAAGGCGGACTTAATGCTCAAAGATGAGGTCTACGCGAAGGCTCGGATAGATCCCAGAGTGCCACTCATGCAGATGCCGGACTTCAATTCTCTCATTGCCCGCTCCCAGGAACACCAGGTTCCAATTTACGAACTGACCCCGGATCAACTGCAACAGGTCGGGAAGGTATTGGACACCACGCAAGGGTCGCAGGAGGACTTTCGTAAACTCTTTAGTGATGGCGCCGAAAAAGTCATAGCGGCTATCGATGCGAGCGGCCCTTGACACTTTCGAGACGGCGATCCAGCGCGTCCGGTCTCTCCATGCCCTGCACGCGGCTCTATCGGCCCAGGTCACGGGCGTCATTGATTTATCCGACATCCTCCGAGCGGAGATCGTGCTAGCTGTTAGCGCATTCGACTTTTTTATCCACGAACTCACGCGCCTCGGCATGCTTGAATGCCATACTGGAAAGCGATCAAAAACCGACGCGTTCAACCGTTTCCAACTGCCGATGTATGTGGCCGCAACGATGTCCGACGCTACGTTAGACGCTGAAATTCGCGCGAAACATGCCTATCTGACATTCCAACAGCCGGATAGAATCGCGGATGCCATCCGGTTGTTTAGCGGCGTCGAACTGTGGAACGACGTCGCCAGCGAATGCCGCATGGAACCTAAAGAGCTCAAGAATGCATTTTCTCTGGTTATTGATCGCCGCAACAAGATCGCACACGAGGCGGATTTAGACCCGTCTTATCTTGGCCAACGGTGGCCGATAGACCGTGCTCAGGTCGATTATACATGCAACTTGATCGAGAAAGTTGGCCGCGCGATCTTCAGGGTCGTTGCATAGAACTTCACCGGGAGCCAGCGTTACTACCATGGATTTTGAATAACTGTCGCGCTATGCCCACGTCCGTGGTCTGAGCCCTCGAACATTGCTCGGAGCTTGCGGAAAGTTGCAAGGATAGCTGGATGCCCGCCTTCGCGGGCATGACGGAATAAGAGAGGGAAGTAA
>CAYGDS010000160.1:0-2230 GCA_964348595.1 uncultured Gammaproteobacteria bacterium
GTACGCGACCGGTGTGCTGTCACGGAAGACGTGCACGGTGCCGAGGCGGGTGCACTCGGTGTCGTCGATCGCGCAGGCGAAGGCGCTGTCGAGCTGGACGTTGAACGCGAGCACCTCGTCCTCGGCGACGGTGAAGTCGCAGAGGTGGCCCGTGACGCCCTCTTCGTCGACGTAGCGGCAGCCCTCGGGCTCGGTCACGTCGCAGAGACCGTTGGTCTCGTCGCAGCGCATGATGCGGATCGCGTGCGTCTCGACCTCGTTGATGTCGAAGGTGACGGTGTAGGTGACGAGGGCCTCCTCGGTCGCGACGGGCTCGGGGCCCGCGCAGCCGATGAGGGTGTTTGCGATCACCAGGGAAAGGAACAAACGCTGCATTCTCTACTATCTCCTTCTCGTACCCGCCATCACGTAAAATCCTTGCGGATCACGTGATAGCAGGACGAAGAGAGTCTCGTCCCGTAGAAGCGCAAGCGCTATACGGGACGAGGTCCAGAGTGTGTCGCGTGGTCCAGGAGGACTCTACGCGAAGAAGGTACGATCATGCGCTCATGCGCTCGATGATCCCGGGCTCGAACATCTCCCAGGAGGCCCCGCACGCCCTGACGTCGCTCATGAGGAGCGCCATGCGGAGCTGGGAGTTGAGCAGGTAGAGCTGGAGATCGCGGAAGTTGCCGAGCGTGACCTGCCAGACCTTGCCGTCCTTGAAGAACAGCTTGAGGCCCATGGTGTAGAGCGGCTCCTTGTTGCCGGGGCGAAGGATGCGGCGTGATGCGTACACGCACGACGCGCACTCCTTGAGGTTCACGAGCAACAGCTCGAAATCCATCTGGAGTTCTCGCATCTGATCCGGGTAGTGGTGCATCTCCCCGTTGAACTGAACGAAGTAGTCCATCGATCCTCCGTCTTGGAGCCACCACAACATGTGATGGGCCCGAGAGGAGGTCCGACCACGCAGAATTGCGGGGCGGACTCCAGGGGTAGCTCCTCCCTCCATCCCTCCTCAGCTTGAGGAGGGCCGTGAGGAAGGAGAAGGGGCGATCAGCCGGGCTGATCCGCGGCGACCGGGTCGGCTGCGGGGCAGATGCAGCGGGCCTCGCGAGTGAGGTGGGGCTCGCCGCCCGCGGCCTTGAGGCCGAAGCAGGTGCCGCAGTGGTTGAGCGCGGGGAGGTCGCACTCGATGCGGTCGTCGTTCACGTGCGTGCCCTCCCAGTAGCGGTTGCAGTCGGGGTGGCGCCAGACCGGGACGATGTGTCCCTCGTTCCAGTCGAGGACGGCCGCGCCCCTGAGGCCCGCGTGCAGGCCCGGCGTCGTGTGCCAGTAGGAGCGCGGCTCGCCGAACTTGGCGAGCACGATCTCCCAGACCGGGTGGGTCTTGCCGCCCGTGTGCGGGTTCACGCCCGGCGCGAAGTGCAGCTCGAGCGTGGCGGTGATGAACGCGAGGAGCTGGTCCTCGAGCATGAGGCTGGTCTGCTCGTCGTGGCAGCAGCCGGGCGACTTGGGGCGCATGTGCATGCGCACCTCCACGAGGCGACCGAGGTCGCTCCCCTGCAGGGCCCGTGGTGCGGGGATCCGCGCGAGCGCGTTCTTGATCTTGATGTCGAGGTCCATGTCTCTATCCTCCATCTTCGGCCTCCGACGTCCCGCGATTTTGCGGGGTTGATCAGAGGACGGAGAGGAGGTCCGATCGACGCGAGTAAACGCGGGATCGAACTCCAGTTGAGAAGGGCTAGCGGACATGAAATCTTCATCGTCCATCAACCAGCCGATCCTCGAATGAGCACGAGCATTGCGAGCGCTTCCGGAGAAGCGTTTTGCAGCTCTTCCTTGGCCTTCCGACAGTCATCGCACGTAGCGAGATGCTGCACGACTTCGGGAGAAGGTTCTCGGTCCTCGCAGCGGGCCGCGAGAATGAGGTCTTTGACATGATTGCAGTCCATCGAATCCTCCAAGATGGGCAAGGGGAAACTACTTCTTGTTCCTGATCGCGGTCGCGATTTCGCTGAGAGCGCTCGCTACGTCACGAGTTTTGCTGGCAAGACGGTGGATCGCCGTAGCGATGCCGATAAAGCCAAGAGAGATACTCAAAGTGGCGAGGGTCCAAATTAGCTCCTGCATACTTTCTCCATCTTCGGCCTCCATCCCCCTTCGTCTCGCACCATGCGGGACTTCGTGGGACAGAAAGCGGAGAGGAGTCTCGTCCCGTAGAAGCGCAAGCGCTATACGGGACGAG
>CAYGDS010000161.1:0-2224 GCA_964348595.1 uncultured Gammaproteobacteria bacterium
AATATGGAGAACGGCGGAAGATCCCTTGGGCCCACGCACTTTGCGCACCGCCTGATCGAGCGTGAGGCCAGCAAGATTTTCCTTATCGACGGAGAGAATTTGATCCTTCGGCTTCAAGCCTGCTTTCTCTGCCGGAGATCCCGTGAGCGGCGATACGACTGTGAGGACGCCGCCGGTCATTTCGACCGTTGCTCCGATACCCTCCACTTCTCCATGCATTTGAAGTTTGAAGTCGTCGTTCTTTTCTTTCGGCAAGTACGTGGTGTAGGGATCGCCGAGCGAATTCACCAAGCCTTCGATGGCTTTGTCACCCGCAGTGTCCGAACTCATGCGATCTTGGTAGAGATAATTCTGTCGCAATGCGTTCCACACACTCTGCAGAAGATCCGCTTTGGGAATCGGTTGCGTGCTAATGCCCTGCACTTTGATGCGAATCACAGGATGGGAGAGCGTCTCTGTTCCCGGCTCAGACGGCGCAATCTGAAAAGCCCGCGTGAGGAGAAGAACCCCCTCTCTTCCGCGCAATGGACGCTTAAGCCCAAAAGCTGTTGATGAAACCGGCTTGAGCCAATTCTTTTCGAGTGCAAGAGAAACGACTGCGCGATCCGCTGGCGTAAGAGCGTCCGTGTATTTTTTCGCTGCCTGATCGTACGTTCCAGAGGCATGAGTCTGCAGCAATGCGCTCAACACACTTGCTGCCTCGCCGCGCTGTATTCCTTTGTTCACGTTCAACGCCCTGCCTTCGGACAGAAACACTTTTAACGCCCCTCGGCTCTGCGCAGTGCGCACATACGGAGCAAACGCATCGGGAATACTATCGAACGGCATCGAACCCTTTTCGATGATCGTCAATCCGGCAGCTTTGACCGCTGCACGGATAAAATCTCCTCGCGTCACTGACTGCGCATCACGTGCATTGAGTAATCCAATAACACTGACAGCGGAGGCCGCGCTCGGAAGAATGAGCGACAAAACGATGCTCACGCTAAAGAGACGAATCGCTACGGTGCGAGCACGCGGAAAGAGAGGATGTATCATGGGCAGACTGTAACAGCGTCCAAAGAACGTGACCAGATCCTCGACGAAAAAATGCGAGGGAATCTTCTTGCTAGTTTTCCTCAGACGGCGAGAGTAATTCCTGTGTCACAAGATGACCGCGCTCCTTCATGTTGTCCTTCCGCTGGAAGAGGTACGTAAGCAGCGAGAATCCGCCAACCACATACAGAAGTGTGGGTGCCAGGAGCAACGCAACAAAATTCAGAGGTGAACTTGGGCCGGAATGAAGAAGATCACCAACAGTGCGCGGATTACCAGGGAGCGCATCGGGCAACGACACGAGGAAGTTACTGAGCCCGTGCAGGAACACCGCGATGCAATAGCCGGTGAGGATGTTCAGCCGACGATAGAGATCGCGCTTGGGAATACCCAATACATCGTGACACCACTGCAGGACTCGGTAGCGAATCGTCTTCGCCTGCATCTCTTGCAGCACGGGTCCGGCAAACAGCGCGAGACCAACGTAGTAGCCCATCAAACCAGTAGAGACGATATGCACCATGCTCGTGAGGATCGATCGACCTGCGACATTGCCCAAAAACGCCATCCAGTTGCGACTGCCCGGCGTGAGGAGAAATTCGCGAACAAAGGAGAGGAAGTATCCGCTATTGGTGACGTTCTCTGCGAACGCGAAACCGATGGCCACAAGTACCGAGATTTGCATGACGTCGTCGATACTCGTCGTGTACTGACGTCCGGCGCGCCAGACCATCCATAACTTACTCCCCTCTTCGATAACACCCACGAACACGAACGAGAGGAACATTGCGAGCAACGAGGATTGTAACGGCGAAATACCTGGCCAGTTGCCGGACACAAACAGTTGCGAGCTCGAACTAAAACTTTCGGGGGCAATGCGGAAGAGGAAAAAATGCAGCTCCACACCCTGACGCATCAGCGCGTCATAAAAGAGGATGGGAATGGTCGCGAGCATTCCTGCAAAGACCATGCTCAAAACGACGCTCAAACGTTCCTGGTGATAGGGAAGAAAGAGGAAGCACCACACAACTGCAGGAACCGCTGCGGTACCGATGGCGATGAGGTGCGCCAAGCGTTCACTGGGAGTTTCGACACCGAGCATGTGGAAGAAAATCCAGAACACGAATGTCCCGAGAACGGTCGCTTTGGTTCGTGGATCCCAATTTCCGAAAAGCAATCTCCACGCGAC
>CAYGDS010000162.1:0-1294 GCA_964348595.1 uncultured Gammaproteobacteria bacterium
AGGCCGTTCCTTGAAGATGGTACGCCAGTCGACGTGATTCTCTCGCCTCTTGGTGTCGTCTCACGTATGAACCTGGGGCAAATCCTCGAGACGCACTTGGGTCTCGCCGCCAACGCGCTCGGCTATATGGTCGCGGCGCCCGTATTCGATGGCGTGCCGGAGGAGAGCATCCGCGAAGAGCTCGCCAAGGCTGGTCTCCCAGAGGATGGGAAGATCACCCTCTTCGATGGTCGCTCCGGTGAACGCTACGACCACAATCCGACGATTGGGTTCATCTATATTCTGAAGCTGAACCACATGGTCGAAGACAAGATCCACCAGCGCTCCATCGGTCCGTACTCGCTCATCACCCAACAGCCGCTCGGCGGAAAGGCGCAATTCGGCGGCCAGCGCTTCGGTGAAATGGAAGTTTGGGCCCTCGAAGCCTACGGTGCGGCACACACGCTCCAAGAAATTCTTACGATCAAATCCGACGACGTGCCGGGTCGATCCAAAGCGTACGAATCCATCATCAAGGGATTGCCGATCCAAAAGGTGAACGTTCCTGAATCCTTCAACGTGCTCGTGCGCGAATTGAAGGGCCTGGGTCTCGACGTCGAGCTGTTGAAGCATGGCAAGCGCATTGAAGACAGCGCGGAACGCCCGACGGGCTTCCGCATGCAAACGCCGCCGCTCGTAAATCCGAGCGAGGGTGCGGATTGGAATCAACCTTCACAGACCCTCTAATATGGCCTACTTCCAAACGGAAAACATCAAGACGACGGACTTCGACGCGATCCGCCTGAAAGTGGCGTCCCCGGAAGTCATCCGCAACTGGTCGTACGGCGAGGTCACCAAGCCGGAGACGATCAACTACCGCACGCAAAAGCCGGAAAAGAGCGGCTTGTTTGCCGAAGAAATTTTCGGCCCGGCGAAAGATTGGGAATGCGCATGCGGCAAGTACAAAAAGATCCGCTTCAAGGGGCTCATCTGCGACAAGTGTGGCGTGCAAGTCACGCACTCGCTCGTGCGTCGTGAGCGCATGGGGCACATCGAGCTCGCCGCGCCTGTCTCGCACATCTGGTTCTTGCGCTCCGTGCCATCCAAAATCGGCACCGTGCTCGACATGTCGATCCAGTCGCTCGAGAAGGTCATCTACTTTACTGCCTTCATCATCACGCACGTCGACGAAACGCTTCGCGCGAGCACGCTCGAGCAGCTGAAAGCGGAGTACAAGGGCAAGCGCAAAGCCATCGAGTCTGAGTCCGAGCGCGAGGGAGAGCGCGTCAAAAAGCTCTCCGCCGAGAAAGGTTGG
>CAYGDS010000162.1:1304-2175 GCA_964348595.1 uncultured Gammaproteobacteria bacterium
CCGCCGATCAAGAAGCGAAGGAGATGGACAAGACCGTGGCAAACAAAGATCGCAAAACGAGCGAGCTCGATGCAGATTTCGAAACCGCCGAGCGCGATCTCAAAGAGCTCAAGCCGCTCAAGATCATCACCGAAACGGATTACCACGAGCTGTCCCTCAAATACGGACACTTGTTCGAGGCGCATATTGGTGCGGAAGCCGTGAACGAGTTGCTTGAGAAGATCAACCTCGAGGCTACGCTCAAGGTCTTGCAAGCAGATCTCGTCGACGCTTCCGAAGCCAAGCACGACCGGCTCACGCGTCGCATTAAGCTCATCAAGGCACTCCTCACGAATGGCATCGAGCCCTCGTGGACCATCTTGAAGGCGTTGCCGATCATCCCGCCGGACTTGCGTCCTATGGTGGCGCTCGATGGTGGCCGCTTCGCAACGTCGGATTTGAACGATCTCTACCGCCGCGTCATCAACCGCAACAACCGTCTGAAGCGCCTGCTTGAGTTGAACGCGCCGGAGGTCATCGTGCGCAATGAAAAGCGCATGTTGCAAGAGGCCGTCGACTCGCTCATTGACAACAGTGCGCGTGCGTCGAAAACCGTGATCGCGGCAACCGGTAAAAAGCGTCAACTCAAGTCCCTCGCCGACATTCTGAAGGGCAAGCAGGGTCGCTTCCGTCAGAACTTGCTCGGTAAGCGCATCGACTACTCCGGTCGTTCGGTGATCGTTGTCGGCCCGACGCTCGAGCTCCACCAATGTGGATTGCCCAAAACCATGGCGCTCGAGCTCTTCAAGCCGTTCATCATCGCTGAGCTCATCAAGCGCGAACTCGTCCACACCATCCGCTCGGCCAACCGCTACATCGAAGCCGATCACGC
>CAYGDS010000163.1:0-293 GCA_964348595.1 uncultured Gammaproteobacteria bacterium
CTAAGACGACGACGAAGGGCGAACAGAAGGTGCTCCTTGATCTGGAGCGTGCACCGATTATCAAGGAGATGTTCGAGCACGTCTCACACCTCGGTCACAGCGGACGTAAGGTCAAAGAATGGCTCGATGAGGCCGTATTCAGAACACGTAAGGGGAAGAAGGTTCCACTCAGCATGATCTACCTCATGCTCCGGAACCCCTATTACTACGGCAAGTTCGAATACCCGTGCGGGAGCGGCAACTGGTTCCCGGTCGCGCACGAGTCCATCATTAACGAGGAGCTGTTCAACGAC
>CAYGDS010000163.1:303-2149 GCA_964348595.1 uncultured Gammaproteobacteria bacterium
AACTGGCGATGGAGAAGAGAAAAACCAAGTGGGGATCGAAGGAGTTCGCCTTTACGCGACTGATGAAGTGCGGGACGTGCGGCTCCGGCGTCACGGCGCAGGAGAAGTTCAAGAGCCTCCGCGACGGCACGCGCGTGCGCTACGTTTACTACCACTGCGGCAGAACCACCGACAAGGACTGCAAGGAGCCGTACGTCCGCGAGGAATCGCTCATCGAACAGCTCGTCAGCATCCTCGACGAGCTTGAGATCGACCACGCGGTCTCAAGGAAGAAGTTCCAGGACGAGCTCGAACGGAACCAACGCTTCATGGCGTCGATGCTCGGCGCGGAGGCGACCACGAAGATGCCGCGGCTAGATCACAAGAAGTACCTGCGCCACGTACTGATCAACGGGACGAAAGAAGAGAAGCGCGAGCTTCTCTCCTGTGTAAAAACGAACATTGTACTCGCGAACCAGTGTCTCAAGGCTACTATGGTGTAGTTGGCGGCGGCAAAGCAGTATCGGGATCCAGAATGGTTGCCGATGTCCTTCGGAGTTCCAGTGTTCCAATCGTTCTCCGTCCGCGACCGTTGTAGTAGCTACCTTTGAGCGTGTCTTTCGACGTGTGTTCGAGGTGACCCGTGCCACGATGAGTCTGCATGCTGTCCACCTCGAGCGCCCTCGGCTCGTTGAAGTACTCGTACTTGAGGCCCGCATCGTGTGCGTCGGAGGTGTGAAGCGCCGCCATAGTTGAGCAAGAAACCGACTTGCTGGTGTAGGCCTTCACCCGGATCTCGGTCCAGGTCTGTAGGATGAGGAGAAAGATAGGGATGTTGACAGGCACAGGCTGTGTGGCACCGGTCGGCACGTACTCCGACTTCAGAGATCCGACCCATGTTCCATGCAGGTCAGGAATGTCGGAGACGCTACGTTTGATATACGGCAATTGCTTCCGCCACAGCCGCTTGTCGAATGACAACCACAGCAAGCCGTACCAGCCCATGACGGATGGCAGGTCCAGCGCCCACGCGAACGGCAGGGCGAGATACGTCGCCAGTTTGCCGGTTCCGTACGCCAAGAGAAGTGCCGGGAGCGCCAGTGCCGCCGGAACCCATGCTCTATCCTTCGCGTTGGTGGCGTATGAATGCAGATTCTAGAAGTTATTCCACAGAGTGCACAAGGCGTCGATCGTCTTGCGCGCGTCTCCGGTGTTCCACTGGCCATGTGCGGTGCCGAAGAGGGGGAAGAGCCCGTGCTGGCACTTGAACGCGTCGCTTAGGTTCTTGTCGAGCCAGTCCACGATATTGTGGTAGGACTGTTGGTACGAAGGGACGAAGCGATCCGTGGGAACATTGGAGATGAGACCCTCCAAGAAATATGAGGGCGCAATCTTCGGCCCAAAGCCGCCGTTGTCGACCAAGTGGTCCCGCGCGTTCTTGAGCATGCGCTGACGCGCCTTGTAGCGATCGCCGGTAAGCCGCATCAGCTCCACGCCGCGCTTGTAGTGATGATCGGGGTAGTTCACAACCGCGCCGCCGTCGGGACGCGTGAGGAACTTGATGCCGGCGGTGTGTTGGCCGGGTGCGCTGCCGTACTGGTGATAGTGCTTATGCTGAACGCACGGGATGACGTCGATGGGCAGGCGATTATTTTCCGGCGCGACCTTGATCGACTTGTTCCCTTCCTTAACGACTTTGGCTCCATAGTGCTTGGTGATTGCCGCCAGGACATCCGGATAGAACTCGGCCCATCCGTACTCGGCGTTCTTGGGATAATGCGAGTGGAACAGCTGCTTCTCGTTTTCCGGAAGTTTCGCGGAGAAGTCGTAGAAGTAGCCGATGATCGGGCTGACGGCGTCGTTCGGG
>CAYGDS010000164.1:0-2139 GCA_964348595.1 uncultured Gammaproteobacteria bacterium
GAACGCGAGGGCGCCGACCTGCTCGAAGCCACCCACACTTGTAAAATTCTCGACCCCGCCTGCGGCTCGGGCGCCTTCCCGATGGGCATGCTGCATAAGCTTGTTTACATCATCCACAAGCTCGACCCCGACAACGCCCGCTGGAAGCAGCTCCAGATTGACGCAGCAGCGAAGATCCCCGACCCCTCCGCCCGAGTCGCGGCCACCGCTGCCATCGAGCAAGACTTCGCCGACAACGAGGACGACTACGGCCGCAAGCTCTACCTCATCGAGAACTGTCTCTACGGCGTGGATATCCAGCCCATCGCCATCCAGATCGCCAAACTTCGCTTTTTCATTTCCCTTGTGTGCGACCAGCGCACCAACCGGAGCAAGAAGGAAAACCATGGCATTCGCCCGCTGCCTAACCTCGAAACTAAGTTTGTCGCCGCCGACGCCTTGATCGGTTTACCTGAGATGGGGCAGTTGGCGCTCGCGCCGCAGCGCGTTTATCAGATCGAGGCGGAGATCGAGTCCCTGTACCACAGCCATTTTGCCATTCAACGCCGTGACCAGAAGCTCACCCTTCAACGCAAGATCAAAGACCTCCGCAAAGAACTCGGCAAACTCCTTGCCGAAAGCCTTATGCCCTCCAAGAAGGCACAGCACGTCGCTGACTGGGACCCCTTCGACCCGCAGGCGAGTGCCGACTTCTTCGAACCGCACTGGATGTTTGGGCGGTCCCTCGCGGATGGGTTCGATATTGTTTTTGGAAACCCGCCATACTTGAATGTCGAATTGGTGGATTCGGCTCGTAAGGCCATTTTTGCGCAACATTTTAAGACGTTCTACAAGCGCTACGATGTGTTTGGGTTGTTTTTTGAAGCTGCGCTGACTCGCCACACCAACAGCACTGGCGTAGTTTCGTTCATTATCCCGCAGCAGATCGCCAACAATCTGTCTTATAAGAAGCTGCGCGACCTTATCCTTAAAAACCATTGGCTCCGTGAAGTGCTCTACCTCGGAGATAAAGTGTTCAAGGCCGCGAATAACGATGTTTGCGTGCTGTTCCTGACAAGGTCAGAGAATAAATCGATTAAATTGGTCAATGCGCTCGATTTTGACGAACGACTCATAACGACCGTCCCAGCTGACCACTTTACACGCTACGGGAATGTAATCAGCTTCTCGGGCGATGCGCGCGGCGAATCTATCTTTGAGCAGGTCTTCTCGACGAACCGATGGCTCATCAAGGAACGATTCTCGGTCTTTCAGGGAATCGTCACGGGGAACAACACCGCGTTTTTGCCGACCCCAGAGCAAATCCGGGACGCCAAGATCGAAAAGGCGCTGCTGCACCCGATTCTTCTAGGTAGAGACTTTGAGAGGTGGGCGATCCGCAGCACAGAGCGCCGGATCATTTATACGGACGCCGACACCAATATAGAGCAGTTCCCCAACGCTAAGAAGTGGCTGCAACCCTTTCGGTCGGAACTTGAGAAACGACGGGAATGTGTCAACGGCATTATCCCTTGGTTTTCTCTTCAATGGCCGCGTGACAAAGTTGAACTAGATCGCGTTCCAAAGATTATTGTCCAAGGCACACGCAATCCGCGCTTGGCAAAACGCGTCGTAGCAACAATCGACATCGAGGGTATATATGGAACCCAGGGATTAAATTTCATTGTTCCACGCGATAAGGATGCTCCCATATACTTTCTCCTTGGGGTGCTGAACTCCGCCCTCATTAATTACCTGTTCGCAACAAAATTCCTCAATGTGGCAATAAAGGCGGAATACCTGAAGGGTATCCCAATTCCGAACATTTCGAAGCGCGATGAAGATTCTTTGTCCATATTGGTCCGCTGCATTCTTGCCGCCAAACGTATCGGCGAAGAAGCCCCCGCCCAATTCCTCGAAGACTTGATCGACGCATGCGTTTTCGAGTCCTATTTCCGCGAGCATATGGCGGAGCGCGATCTGCTGTTCCTCGACGACTTGGCCCAGCACAAAGCAGCAGAAGACGAACTGCCGCAGATGCCCGAGTGGGATGAGCACACGCGCCTCCAGAACGAGAAGGAGGTCCTCGGCTTTTTCGTCAGCGGACACCCCATGGACAAGTACCGCGAGAAGTTGCGCAACATCAAGGGTGTAGTGGAT
>CAYGDS010000165.1:0-2135 GCA_964348595.1 uncultured Gammaproteobacteria bacterium
CCTGTGCCCGGCAACGAATCACAGCGCATCTACGTTTGGTTTGACGCGCTCTTGAACTACATGACGGCGGTTGGTTACGGAACAGACGAGAAACAATTCAAGAAGTATTGGCCGGTCGATCTTCACCTCGTCGGCAAGGACATCATCAAGTTCCACTGTGCGCTCTGGCCCGCCATGATTATGAGTGCGTCCGCGAGCGATCCGCTTTTGCGGAACGCGGATGGTTCTGCAAAGCTCCCAGCACAGGTATACGCTCATGGATTTTTTACGATCGATGGGCAGAAGATTTCTAAATCTTTGGGCAACGCCGTCGACCCGCGCGAGCTCGTACCGACGTATGGCTTCGATGCCGTGCGGTACTATCTCCTACGCGAGATTTCCTTTGGCGAGGATGGAGATTTTTCCCACGCGCGACTCGCCGAGCGCTACAACGCGGACCTCGCTAACACGCTTGGTAACCTCGTGAACCGTGCCGTGGCTATGAGTCGGAAATATTTTGGGAACGGAGTACCGAAGGCGAATGCAAAAAAAGCCAAGCTCGCAGGGATCGATGAAACGATCTCTTCCGTCACCGAAGCCTACGATACTTCTCGTTGCGATAACGCGCTCGCAACCGTCTGGACGCACATTGCGAGTGCCAATAAGTACATTGAGGATATGCAGCCGTTCAAGTTGATCAAGACGGATCCGGAGAAAACCGCCGAGGTTCTCTACGGCGTCCTTGAGTCATGTCGTCTCTATGCTTGGTTGATCAGCCCGGCCATGCCGGAGACATCGAACAAAATCTTTGTTCAATTGGGGTTAGCTATGGATCAAAAAGCGGATCATTCTTGGGATGAAGGGCTGAAGTGGGGAGGGTTGAAAGGGGGATCAGAGTTACCAGAGCCGGTACCGTTGTTTCCGCGTATCCCATGATCTGGATTCCCGCCTCCGCGGGAATGACATATAATAACCCCATGATTCTCGTCGACATTATCCTTGTCCTTATCCTCCTTGGCTTGGCCGGGCGGGGGTGGAAACAGGGTTTCGTGGATTCACTCGCCGAGCTTATCGGTGCGGTGATCGCGTTTGTCGTTGCTCGATCCTTCTCGCCACTCCTTGTTGGCATGGTCGGCTGGATGACCCCTGGGCGCCCGGGGCTCGCGCGCTTTATCGCGTTCGTGATCCTCTTCGCCGTCGTGATGCGTTTGGTCGGTTGGATCCTTGGCCTTGCCGCCGATGTACTGAACTTGGTCGCAAGGCTCCCGCTTATCTCGATGGTGAACAAGCTCCTCGGCGGAATCCTCGGATTCTTGTCGGGCATCGTGGTTGTCGGCTCCACCGTCTATCTCGTCATGACCTTCCGCCTCGACCCGACCCTCATGAGCTGGCTCGGCGGCTCAACCGTCGCGCGGTACACGGAAACGGTGTTTTCCGGGTTGCTCCGGTTTTTGCTGTAGTCCTCATTTGTAGACAAGATCTTACAATACGGAGGCATTGACAAAAGAACCATTTTCTTATAAGAAACGTACACCTGACTAGGGGGTTCCCGTGTCGCAGCCCGAGTTTCCCGCCAACTCCGTCGTCCAGGCCTGTCGCGACGGAGAGGTGCACTTCATCGGAGAGTTCATTTCTTGCGACGGTCTACGCATCACGCTCCGGATCATGGGTCCGCGCAATGCCCGCATTCTCGAGAGCTTCGAGCTTGCGGGATACGAGCTCGAGTGCTGGGACGACCTCAAGGGAGAGGTCGGGATCGCTTTCCTGCGCTTGATGGACGAGGACGACGACTGGTGCGAGCGCGACTTCTTCCAGAAGTTCGAGCCACGTGAGCTCGAGATCCTCTTCCTCGACGGCGACGTTCGTATCCGAGACGATGCGGCTGAGCGGATTCCTGAGGCGCGATTGGCCGAGCTCATCCTCGAGCAGGACGACCACAACGCCGCCGTAGAAGCTCTAGAGCACATCAAGTCGGAGGAACTCCTGAAGCGCTTGGCTGGGACGAACGAGAGGCACTGGGATCTCGAGGATGCTGAGGCGAATGACTTGAGAGTTCGCGCCCTGCGTCGATACGAAGCCTTCCAGAAGCCATCGGAGGCAGCGGATATCGAGACGGCGGAGCCTGTATCGCGTCCTCCCCCGCAGCGCAAGAAAGG
>CAYGDS010000166.1:0-1474 GCA_964348595.1 uncultured Gammaproteobacteria bacterium
GCCATATCTATTTAGATCGAGGCATAAGTCAGCGCAGATTTTTCCCATGTTGGCGGAGGCTGTTGCTTGAGATCGTGAGGCGGGAGACCTAACGAAAGAATTGACTCGAAGATTTGGCTTGGTCATCTTGTAGCTATTCTTCGCCTGATGTTGGGGCGCTGAGCGAGATTAAGAGACCAAGCCTCAAATAGGAACATTGTCCCGTCGGCACGGACATAGAAGAGATTGAGCAAACTTTCGAAAGGCGCAGGGATGCGAGATAAGAAGCAGGGGTAACCATGCCGGGGGCTTGTAACATGCTTTCAGAAGAGGATAGCTTAAGCTATCTGAGCGAGGAGCAACGACGAAATCGTCCAGGATCGGGCCTCCCCATGTCGTCGGGAACAGGGGGCCGGGCGCTTTTGACTTCTGGCGTCGTTGCTCGTCACTGCTATGTGAATGTCAACCCCCGCGACCGATGACCCTCTCTAAATACTCCGTTCTATGCTCGTTTCCCCAAGAAAGACTCGCTGCTATGCGTGGCACGGCTCAAGGCCGCCTCACTGAATTTAGATGCGCCTCTTCTAGGGTAACACGAAGCCCCGGGCTCTCTGTCTCAAACATCGAACCATCAGGATATTTCATCCTGGTTCTGCGACGAGTCGAGTCGTTCCCTGGAGCGTATTGTCTCTTCTTGCGTCAACGCTTGCGACGAAAGTTCTCGATGAACAACATACTCCCTTTGCTCCGACAATACGGCATGGATACGCATGGTCATCTTGCGGGCGACCGCCACAATCGCCTTCTTGGCTGCCTCGTTTTTGGGATGGTTCGCATAGATCCTCCGGTAGAACTCCCTGAGCTCCGGATCAATCCTTATCGCGGTCCACGCCCCTTGTATGAGCTTGTTGCGCAATCGGCTGTCTCCGGCGCGCGTGATTGGGCCTCGGACTACGGTATCGCCAGTGGAGTTCTCGCGCTGTGCCAGGCCCATAAAGGCAGCCAATTGCCGGACATTGCGCAGGTGTCTCCAATCTCCGATTCTTGCCATCAGGTGACTAGCCGTGATCCAGCCGATCCCCGGGATCGTGATCAAAAAGCCAATGCACCGCAGAATTTCTTCGTCCTCAGTGCAGAACCGCCTGATCTCCTTGGTCGTGGTGAAGACTTGACCTTCCGAAAACTCAAGGCTCGCGATCAACTGATCCAACTTGAAGCGGACACCTCCGGCACACGGAAGTTGTTTCAGATCGGCGAGCACGCTTCTCGTCCATTGGCGGCCCGGTCCAGCTTTGGGAAAGGGGATGCCTTCAAACAACAGCAGCCCCTTGATCCGAAGCTTGGCCGCGGTGGCCTGCCGGACGCAGGTGTCTCTGAGCTGAACCAGGTGGCGCAGCTGTCGGTAGCTCGTGGAGGGCACGTGGATGCTTTTGAGCTGCCCTCCGCGCAGCGACTCGGAAATTTTCTGACTGTCGAGCCGGTTTGTCTTCACATG
>CAYGDS010000166.1:1484-2120 GCA_964348595.1 uncultured Gammaproteobacteria bacterium
CCGTACGCATCACCATTATTGCCGCAGGTGTCGTTGGCTCGGCGCAGGATCTGTTCCAGTTTTATCTCCCGATTTACGGCCACTCGATCGGGCTTTCGGCGTCCGCCATCGGAACCATACTCGGCGAAACGACCAAGCAAGGGTACCCTGCCGCAGTAATCGCATCGTGCAATCCATAACCCGTCGGTCCAGACTCGTAGGCGAAGGCCACCCTCTTTCCAGGAAAGGCCTTCGCAACGTAGTTCAGCAGGTTCGTCGCCGAGTTGGGAGCGCGCATGGATTTTATCGCTTTCTCATGGTCCGTGAACGTCACCGCGATGCTCGTCTTATCCACGTCCATCCCGGCGAATATATCGTACTGGCGCGGCACGAATGGGCTCGTCTGATGAAGTCCGATCATTTGATTGCCTCCTCTGGTGCACCACCATTTTACTCTTCCAGAGGAATCACCGATGACACGACATTCAGCATACAAGTCTCACATGCCTACAGGCATGCTCGTTCCTCGCGCCTAGCCAGAAGTCAAAATCGACCGGCCAAAATGGTCATAATTATCCGGTCGGAGCACTAGGGGGACACGATGGCGAAAGTCAAGAACTGGCAGCTCAAGCGCGAGATGGCGTACAAGTACGAGGC
>CAYGDS010000167.1:0-2113 GCA_964348595.1 uncultured Gammaproteobacteria bacterium
GATGACGCCAGAGAGATGTGGAAGGTGCTTCAGAGCACGCGGTGGCCGCGTGCGACGGCGTGGAGCCTACCACCCGCCGTGGGGCGGATGTAGCCCTCGCCTGTTTCTCCGCGTAGATCCGGTCGCGGATCGACGAAGAGCTGGGGTTCGATGGGCACCGTGACGGTATCCACGTCGCGCCAGTAGAGGCCGGTCCACTCACGCACGGTGAGTCGGATCACGGTCTCGTTGCCTCGGACCGGCACGCGCAGATGACCGCGCGGTCCAACCCAGAAGCAGTTGGGCTCGCGGGTGCTCGTGGAACACGTGCGCCCCTCGGCATCGGTCATCTGCTGG
This sequence comes from uncultured Gammaproteobacteria bacterium, assembly GCA_964348595.1. Lineage (GTDB taxonomy): Bacteria > Patescibacteriota > Patescibacteriia > 2-12-FULL-60-25 > 2-12-FULL-60-25 > CAYGDS01. The sequence goes on from CAYGDS010000167.1 coordinate 337, forward strand.
CTTGCGCCCGCAGCGGCGATCCCGAGCATGGGCATGGCATCCGCCGATTCGAGGACGCCACCCCATCGTACGCGCCCGTCCGTCTCGTAGACCACGTCGAGCGTGATCTCCTCGGTCGGCCGGTCCGTGAACCACGGCATGCTGCAGCCGCGGCCCACGAAGTAGATGACGAACATGGGGACCGCCACGAAGAGGACCGCCGTCTTGTCCCCGCCGCCGAAGCGGAAGACGAGGTAGACGATGACCCCGAGGGCGATGAGGATCGCGGCGTTCACGCAGCCTCCTCGAAGGAGGCGTCGAACGCGGTCGCGGCCTCGCGGTCGAACTCCGCGGCGTCGAACGCGGCGATCAGCTCGTCGAAGTCCGCGCCGAGCAGGACGATCTGGAGGGCGCTCGGCTGCGTGCCGAGCCGCACCCGCTCGTCGCGCATACGAAGCGCGATGAAGGCGGGGTCAGACGAGCCGTGCACGAGCGCGAGGCAGGGCGGGTCGTTGTCGATGGTACGCATCAGGAACTCCGTTCCAGACAGCTACGGGAGGTAATCTCCCGGGGAGCGTCTGCCTCTCGTCACGAGGAATCGTGAGGAAGGGTAGACGCCCGGTGCCACACAAGTTACGTGTGACACCGGAAGTCAGGTTCGAAGGAAGGTTCAGCTGGCGTAGGCGTCGGATCGACGACCGCGAAGCGCGCGGAAGCCGCGGTCGCCGTCGCGCTCGAGGTCGGTGACCATGCGCGCGATCTCCTCGTCGGAGACCGTTGCCGGCACGGTCGTGCCGGTGCACGCCTCGAAGCGGTCCTGGAGCGCGTCGCGTCGGATCGCCTGTGCGATCACGCGTGCTGTACGCGCTGCGACGGCCGCCGTGACCTTGCCCTCGTGGAGCGAGGCCATGATCTGCGCCGCTTCGCGCAGCCCCGTGTCGGGGTAGCGTACGTGCGCGAGGAGCGCGGACGTCTCGAAGGCGAGAAGCCCGTCGAGGTCGGATCGCACCACCCGGGGGATGAGCCCCTGGCAGCACGATTCGTAGTGGTCGGCGACCTCGCCGAGCTTGAGCACGAGACGGAGAACAGTCGAGTTCATCGGGATCCTCCTAGGCGGCAAGCGCCGTGTTGAGTTGGTGATCGTACTCTGCGTCCGCGTCGGCGTGCTCGTCGCACAGCCAGTCGTGGAGAGCGACGAGCTCCCCGTCGGTCATGCCGTCGAGATCGCCCTCGAGCGGCTCGGGATCCTCGCGGAGCTTCCGGAGGAGCGCGTTCAGATCCTCGTGGAGGACCGTCACGCGCTCTCGCAAGTCGGCGCGAAGATCCGTGACGAGCTTCACGAGATTCTCGATCGGCGCGCTCACAGGGATGACGCCATCCGGGTCGAGCGCCACAGCAGCCTCGACGAGGTCACGTCGACGATACTCGTCCATGGTGCGCACGAGCCGACGGGCGGCTGTGCACACGGCCTCGTGCTTGAAGCGCGAAGGGTCGAGCACCTTCTCGAGATCGAACTTGCCGCCGTTGGGCAACTCGCTCGGTCGCGTCACCCCGAGTGCCTCGAGAACGGTCTCGCGGCTCGGAGCCTGGGTGAACACTCCCTTCGACATCCTGTCGAGAAAGACCAGCGTGCGTTGCATGGTCACGTATCCTTTCTTTGTATCTGTTGTGTGAAGGACCGATCTCGTTGGTCGAACAGATGTTCAACCGTCGGGATCGGTGCAGGAGAGAAGTTGTCTCTCCTGCAGGCTCCTCCCCCCGGCCCCCTCCTCACGCGGAGGAGGGGGTGGGGGAAGGA
>CAYGDS010000168.1:0-2092 GCA_964348595.1 uncultured Gammaproteobacteria bacterium
CTGCAGAAATGACCGGGCTCTTGGCGGCGTGCCAAGTGATCGTGTTCCTGCTCACCAGACTTCCGAGCATCGCAAGCAAAAACCACATGACGAACGTATGTGCCATGCCGAGGGGGTAGAAGAAGGATAGAAACACGAGGCTCGCCCACCCCGTAAACACGGTGAGGTAGGCATACCATGTGTCCTCGTCACGTTCTGTGAGGAGATGATGACCACTCTTCACGACGGCTGACACAATGAGCATGAGCCAGAGGGCCGTGCCGATGATGCCGGTTGTCGCGAGCAACGTGAGAAAAAAAGAGTTCGCGCGATCGAAACGTACATTCCAGAACGGTGACATGTTCATCTCCTGCACGCGGTGCGCCGCATAGTCGTACACCCACGTTCCTGGACCAGAGCCGACGAGCGGTGATTGTTCGAGAGATTGCTTTGCGATGAGCCAGGAGGCCCTCATGTTTGGTGACGCCTCAGCGGGCAATCCGAGCCAGTTTGGTATCTTGGCAGAAAAGACGATGGATAATACCGCAACAACAACCAGCACGGCCGGCGCAATGAGCTTCGCCGACAGGCCGATTCGTTGCTCACGCCAGTAGCCGAGACCGACCGTGAGGACGGTGCCGAAGAGCAGCCCTGCCCATGGCACCCACTCGTTCACCAGGGTCAAATTGATGAGGGAGAGCACCATGAGGGCCCAGACGAGAGCACGCGCGGCAACCCCCGCCGGCTTCTCCGACCCTAAAACACAGGTTCGATTGCGGCAACCGTGGAATGACAATGCCGCTGCGATGAGGAGCGGCACTGTGCTATACACCGCGTAACTCACGACGCTCCCAACGCTCGTGAACTGTTTTACACGGATGACTTCGTTCCCGACAAAGTGCCAGCCGAGCATCTGGAATAGGGCAAACGTTGACACCAGAAACGAGCTCGCCAAGTACGTCAGAAGAAGATCGTAGACTTGCGAAACGCGACGCACGTTGTTCACGGTCACGAGATAAAAGACCGCGAGCGCAGCGATCGTGGCAAAAGCCCAGGGCATTTGTCCAAGAGTTCCGACAAAGGAGAGGTAACGATCCTGCGAAAAGAGCGAGATAAGAAGATACCCGGCCGTAAATGCCAGGACGATCAGATGCAGCCAGCTGCGAACGAGCGTGAATTCCTTTTCTACCAAAGCCTTACCGACCCATGCGGTCGCGGCAACGCATACGAGAACGAGAAGGAGGGTTTGTTTGTGAATCTCAAGCACGTCGACTGTCATCGACGAAAAAACGAGTGGGATAAAAAACACCGCCGCATGCAAACACACGTCCATGACCCGTTCGAGGATCTGCGCGATGTGCGGAAGAGGCCTAGGAGCCTCTCGTACATTCTGGGTCACCGGTGGCGCTGCGAGCGTCGACAAAATACTCATACATTTATTGCAGAGTATACCACACGCGACCCTCTTTCGTGCGACGGCTTACCGTGCTCAGGGGCCTGTGGTCGTTGATGTTGAGCCGTCGAGCAGAGCTCCTTCCGTCGTGGACGGGTCCTGAACCTCAGGTCCTGGTCCAGGAACCGGTTCCGGAGGGGGCTCGGGAGACGGCTCAACCGTTGTTGTAGTGGTGGTGATCGGCGTAGCAACTGGTTCGACCGTTGGTTCGATCGTGGGTTCGATCGTGGGTTCGAGAACAGCCTCCGTCGACGTGGTCGACCCAGATACCAGTTGACCCGTCATCGGATCAAGCTCGCCGATGGTGCCATCCGAATTCTGTACCTGGGTTGCATCCATGGGTCTGGCTTCCCACGTGAAGTACACGTCATTTTCCTGCGCTTGCGCGAGCATAATGTCGAAGCCAAGATCGGTGAACCGATCGGTCCCCCATCCACCCATCGGGAACCCGCGTGGCGTCACAAGCACCATGGGGAAGGCGTTGAGCGACGATGGGAAGCTCACATGGACCTGTTTATTTCCAGCAATAATCTTCGCCGTCCCGCGATACACTGTCTCAGCCACTTCTACCGACGGGGCGCTGTAAACGGTTTGCTGTTGATCACTAACGACAGTCTGTGTCCACCATCCACTTTGTATAAATACTTCAATCTTCCCAAC
>CAYGDS010000169.1:0-2092 GCA_964348595.1 uncultured Gammaproteobacteria bacterium
GCCTCCCACCGGCTCTTCCCGCGCCGTAAAGGGATATCTTTGCGAGATGACGCTCACCGCGCCATCATTGGGCCGCCACTGCGGCAGCGAAAGGTCGCCGCCGCCCCAACCGACGATCGGCGCCTTGGCGAAGTTGGCCTCGCGCGCCTGGTAGAGCGCCGGCTGCCAGAGAATGGGATGGATCGTCGGGTCGGGGCGCCAGGTCTTGCTGAAAAAGCCAGAAGCGCGAACATGCGTGGCGTTGGTCACCAGCGACAGATAATAGGTGCCCGGATGCGATCTGAACCGGGCGTTGGCGTTGCGGCAGCCTTCAAAGAAGGAGCGGGGTATGGAGCTTGGGCCTCAACGATCAATGCTGCGCTTTGCCTCTCCGTCTTTTTCCTTTCCTTGCAATATGGGACAAAGAACATTACGAGGTTCGACACGATCTGTCTGTTGGGAGCATTGCTGGCCATCGCTCTCTACCTGCTTTTGGCCGATCCCCTATTAGCGGTAATCGTCGTGGCACTCATCGACTTTGTCGGATTCCTCCCAACCATGCGTAAAGGCTACGCGGAACCATGGACAGAGACTCCGAGCGCTTTCGCTATCGCAACACTGGCAAATTCTTTGAGCTTGTTCGCCATTCAAAATTACACGATCGTCACGGTGCTCTATGTGGCCACCCTCGTCCTGACAAACGCGATGATGCTGGCGATCCTCCTTGCTCGACGTCGGCAGGTCGAGAGAATCCCCGTGTAGAGGAATTCATGCCGCGCTAAAAGAAAAACCCCGCCTGGCGAATGCCGAGCGGGGCTGTCAGTCACGATTCCGTACCACCGTTCTTGCAGAGGATCTGTTTCAGGTAGCCATAGAGGCCGTGTTCGAGGACCGTTTCCTGTTCAGATGTCGGAAGGTGCCTCATGACGAATGCGACGAGCGTGCTGGGCGAGCGCTGGACGCCGTACGTCTGCACGGTAGACGTGGGGCCCACACGCCAGGTCGAGTCGGCATAGTTGCGCCGCAGATGGACTTCGCTGACGATCGCGCCGACTTCGTCTGTCTCGCGCAGATAGATGTCGAAGATGAGATCCTCGAGTCCGATGCGGCAACACAGATGCAGCTTGGACTGCTTCTGCCGACAGTATTCCGTGATGAAGAGTCCGGTCGGAAGCCGGTTAGGGCCGAAGGCGCCCCACTTGGGCTTGGCCTCGACCATGAACTCGAGTCCTTCGTTCAGCATCTTGAGCGCCTGCAGCGGCTTCGGATGCTCCATCACGAGCGCAACCAGAGAGTCGACGACATTCTGCATGCTTCCTCCGCTCAAGAGCTAAACAAAAAACAGTCCGAAGGTCAAGGCTCGATTCAAGTCGAGATAGAACCTCAACGATGGCTGCATCCAGCCCAACAACATGGTCGACGCATGCCGGAGCGTAATTTCGAGAGGCCCACCTCGATCCGGCGTTTCCGCGTCTCTGATTTCTTGGCCTCCTCAATCCAGCAAATCCACTCATTGCGTGCGAGTGGCGTAAGACCGTTCCATATCGCAAGTACCTTGGGGTATGAGTTCAATACGTTCCGTAAATCGACCGGCACCTTGTGCACCACGCCCGGAGCGATTTTTTGTACGGTGTTTGGCATAAACTATTTTCGTAATATCTTCTCCATGACTTTCCCCTTTGCCAGCTCATCGATCAATTTATCCAGGTAGCGAATTTCACGCATCGTCGGGTCTTTGATGTCTTCCACTCGGACGCCGCAAACCACGCCCGTAATCAAAACCCGCGACGGATTCAACCGAGGAGCTTTCAAAAAGAACGTCTCAAAATCTGTCCGTTTATCTCGTTGGGCGACCAACTGTTTCTGACTATATCCCGTCAACCAACGGATGACTTCGTCGACCTCTGCTTTCGTACGTCCTTTCCTCTCCGCCTTGGCAATATACAATGGATAGACGCTGGCGAAGCTCATGGCATAGACCCGTTGCAGCGTTTTCGCATCAGGTTGCTTCATACGTTTATTCACTTTAACACAAAAGCCGCCTTGCACTCCGCTTCATTCAAGCCCCGCTCGGCGGCATAGGCTCTGCGTGTTTGATGATCTCAATATTGCA
>CAYGDS010000170.1:0-2078 GCA_964348595.1 uncultured Gammaproteobacteria bacterium
GCTTCACCGAGAACAAGGTGTTCTCCGGGTTGACGACTCCCTGGCGCTTGGCGATTTGCCCGGCCAGGCGCTCGCCGGTTTTGGTTACGGCGACTACCGAAGGTGTCGTGCGCGAGCCTTCGGCATTTTCCAACACTTTCGGCTGGCCGCCTTCCACGACGGCAAAGCACGAGTTTGTGGTTCCAAGATCGATTCCAAGAATTTTTGGCATAGGAAGTAGTGAGTAGAGAGTAGTGAGTAGTGAGTAGCTATGAAGCGATGATCACGCGAGCGGGACGCAGGACTTTCCCATAAAGCGCCCAACCTTCCTGCATGACTCGTACGATCGAACCGCTCTCCTGTCCTTCCGCTACTTCTGACCCAACTGCCTCGTGTAACTTTGGATCGAATGCGCCGCTGGCCTCAATGCGATCGAGGCCGGCCGCTTTCGCCGCTTGATCCCAGAGCGTGCCGACGGCCTTGAGACCGGTGATCCAGTTGACCCAGGTTTTTTGCTCCGCGTTCTCCGGAGGGAGATGGGACAGAGCGAGATGGAATTGGTCGATGGCTGGAAGAATATCTGACAGGAGGCGCTCGTTGGCGTACTTGGCATACTCCACCTTTTCGCGCTCCGTCTCCTTCTTCAAGTTTTGATAGTCAGCTTGCGCGCGCTTCCATCCGGCCAGGTATTCTTCGCAATGTTCGCACGTGGTGGGTTGTAAGTTCTGATCTTCCATAGATTAATCATTCAAGACGTCGAGCGCTGATACAAGGTGGGACATGGCTTGCTGATAGTCCATGCGGACGGGGCCGAGGATGCCGATGAGCGCCCCGGAGTCGCACTTGGCGACGATGGCAGCACAGGCTGGACCAAAGGGACAATCTTCGCCGAGGAGGACGAGGGGCTCGTCGAAAGAGATGCGCTTCAATCCGGCGAGCGTGTCGTCCAGATGCTCAAGTAATGCCGTGATCTGTATCGCGTGTTCCCAGTTGCGAAACTCCGGTTGCGCGAGGAGTTGAGAGAGGCCGGTGAAATAGGTGTCGGTGCCGTCAGCGGCGACGATAGATGCGAGACCGGTGAGTTGAGCGAGCTCACGTGCGACGGATTTGAGCCTATGTTCCTCCCCTGCCCGAACCGCGGCTTCCAGTCGTTCGCGGGCACGTTTGGGAGCAGGCTTCACGGACATTTCATCGACGTACTGTTTGAAGGCCGCTTCCGTCGGAATGCGTCCGCCAGAGGTGTGCGGCTGCTCGAGGAGTCCAAGTTCGTCGAGCTCCGCGAACCAGTTGCGCACCGTGGCCGGACTCACCCCGAGCGTATAGCGCTCAACGAGATATTGGGAGCCGACTGGCGAGGCCGTTTCGATGTACTCCCGCAGAACCAGGCGCAGGAGCTGTTCGGGTGTAAATTCCATAATTGGCAGTCTAAAACAGAGAGTGCTAATGCGTCAAGGTAAGAAAAAACACCCGCGGGGGGTGTTATGTAGTCGAGCATAGGGCAGAGCGTGACGATCAGTGCCGGCACACGAAGCCGTAGACCATCATCTGGCAGCACTTGCCGAAGAGGATGTTGACGGAGTAGTCGGTAGCCGCGTAACGAACGCCGGGCTTCTCGATGTCGAAACTCCGTACAAGAGACACCATCTCACTCGTCGCGTTCTCGACGTTGAGCTGACGCAGCCGCCAAGGACCATCGATCGCACGCGTGGCACGCAGCATGGGAGAGTGCAGGCCATAGCCTTCCTCGACAAGCGTGAAGCCAGACACGACACGATGGCCACGTTGACGCAGCTCGATCCGGAGAACATAGCCGCTATCCGCATCGAACCCGATGGTGAAGTGCGTGTTCCCCGAGTCCTCCTCGGGTTCCGGGAGATCGCCCTCTTCCACGTGATCATGCACAGAGAGAATGAGATCGAAGTGTCGGCGCACGGCGAGCATGCCGGGCTCATCGAAACTCGATGTCACGTCTGGGAACCAAGGGTACATGCCGGCCTCCTTTCTGCTTCCCGCTCCAGCAGTACCAGGAATTGATCAGATGGTCAAGATCCCTTCCCTGCTCTTGATAACGAAAGCCCCTCCATTGAGTACAAGGGAGG
>CAYGDS010000171.1:0-2069 GCA_964348595.1 uncultured Gammaproteobacteria bacterium
GATGTGGAAGGTGCTTCAGAGCACGCGGCCACCGCGTGCTCTGAAGCACCTTCCACATCTCTCTGGCGTCATCCGTTGTCACTCCCAAGTGACTTCTGGATGGCGCCGAACACCTTGGAGGCCTTTGGGTCTAGGGCGAGATCGCTCCGGCTATGCTGGACCGACCTCACCCCAGGCCTCTCTCCTACGCTGCTCGATTTTTGTCGAATGGTGTAGCCTCCAGGGTGTTCGGCCTTCGAACCCTCAGGCTTCGCGTATGGCACCCCGACACGAGTCTCCTGATCCACGAGATTCATGTCGGGGGATCATCTCCGAAGAGAGGAGTTCCTTTGAAACGACGTGATTGGCAAGTGTTTCGTTTCGATGACTGGAACGGTGACATCGAAGAGGATGCCGACGGTGGCATCTTCTGCGAGGCCGTGAGCGATCTTCACCCCCTCGAGCGGGCGATCGTCTATCGATCAGTCCCGCTGGCCTTGCTCGTGGAGGCCGGGAGCGGACTCGAAGTGTTGGAGCTCAATCTCCAGCGCCTCGAGGAGAACGAGAGCTTCTTCCTGCAGGAATCCGCCGCTCTCATGGCGCGTAACGAACGTCGACAGGATGAGCTTCGCGCTGATCCCGAGACATTCGCCTACTGGGGCATGCGCCCCGATTCCGCCCACGCACAGTGCGATCGGATTGCGGAGAGCCTCGTCGCGCTCCATCACGCACTCGACGAGATGCGCATTGCTCGCAACCGGGTGAAGACCGCGCTTCGCGAGCGCATCCACATGCTCGAGCGCGAGGCTCGCGATGCGCTCGCAGCAAGCAAGGAGCTGCGGCGCGAAGCCATGGCTCTCGATCCGAGCGTCGTCACGAGGTTCCACGGCAGACCCTACTCGGTAGGTGAGTCGTGAAGACCTTCGGCAGCCGGTTCGCGCCCTTCGCGGGCGAGGACGACGACATCGCTCAGTGGCTCGATGAGGCCGACTCCGTCTGGGAGACCTTCGTCGAGGCACGAGGCAACCGCATGTCGGCGCAAGAGCGAGAGCACGAAGCTCGTCGTGAACGCGATGACGGTGGGTTCCACGCCCTCATCGAGCTCAAGCGCTGCGCGCGTACCCTCGCCGATCTCGACGAGGAGACGCGCGGACGTCTGAAGCGCGAGCTCGAAACCACGGGCAACTCCGCGATCTTCCAGATGGCGGTGGCTGCTCGGCGGACCGCGCTCGCCGCACGCCGCCCGGTCGCTCCCACGCGCACGGTCGGCCCCCTGAGCAAGGGCGGGCTCTTCAGCCGCATGGCCGAAGCACCCAAGCCCACGCAGGCAATGAGCACCGACCTCCTCGCTGCGATCGAGGGCCGTCTCCACGAGCTCACGACCGCGTACGAGGCTGCACGCAGCCAGGTTGACGCGTTCCACGCGGCCGAAGCACGCCTGCGCGATCCCCACGGGTACCGCGCTCGCGAACGCCCGGTCGTAGAACGCCGACGACCGCACGCGTAGTTCGATCAACGCTCCTTACCTTCCTGACGGATCTCTCACGAGGTCCGCCCCTATACACGGATCACGAAACGTGGTACGTGAATAGGGGTCTTTCCCCCTTCGCCGTCACAGGCTTTGGGGGACTGGAACCCATTGCGCTGTTTGTGAGGAGTGCTCCAACTCCTCGGTGATATTGGTGTCGTTCCTCGTTCCAACCTCCGCGCAAGCGGAGCGTGGTCTTTCGACAATTGAGTGAGTACGTTCGTAAGGTTTCCGCACGTCCATGGTGGACGGGCGGCTGATGGCCCGCCTGCATGCAGGCGGGGTGTGTACACAACAGGAGATCAGACAACATGGGTCACTTCCACAACCGGGCTCCGGCCCTTCCCTTCTTCCCGTTCCCGAACGACTTCCGCGACAGCGACGGCGTGGAGATCCCCGGGGCCGCCGGGGCCTACGGCACGAACCGACTCGGCGTGATGCCCATGCGGCAGCTCGACGAGAACGGCCGCCTGTGCGCGAGGCTCGTGCTCGACCTCTTCGAGGACTTCGACTTCCTGCCGGTCACCGACCCGAGCCAGATCACGGCCGAGCTCGCAAAGCT
>CAYGDS010000172.1:0-2056 GCA_964348595.1 uncultured Gammaproteobacteria bacterium
GTCGTCGGCGCCTCCATGCCGCTCCACTTGAGCACCTTATCCTCGATGACGAGACGCGGCTCTGCATAGCGCTCTCGGCTCACGGCGATCACTTTGTCAGTATTTCCCGTACGCTTGGAGATGGGCGACATCGTGTTTGCGGAGAACGGTGGAGTCGCGACTCCGTCTACCATGAGCTTAAGATAGATCTGGAATTTGGTGAGGTTCACGAGATCCTCCGGCAAGAAGGTGGGAGTGAACTCTGTCTCCATGGCCTCGGCATCGGCGCCTCCCACACGAAAGGCCATGATCGTGCCGACGTTGCCGAACACGGCCGCCGCTACTTCCTCCTCTAGCTGCTCCACATATTGGTGCGCCACGATGAGGTTGAGACGGTATTTGCGCGCCTCGGAGAGGATGCTCGCGAATGATTCGTTCGCAAAGTTTTGAAATTCGTCGACGTACAGATAAAAATCACGACGTTCGTTGATGTGAATGTTTTGACGTTCCTGCGCGGCGAGCTGGAGCTTTGTGACGAGCATGCCGCCCAAAAGTCGCATATTGTCTTCTCCGATACGACCCTTGGACAGGTTGACGATGAGGATCTTCCCGTCGTCCATGATACGACGTAAATTCATGGTGGATTTGACCTGCGCCACCATGTTTCGGATCACGGATGAAGACAAGAATTGTCCGACCTTGTTTTGGACCGGTGCGATGGCTTCCGTCGCGTACTTCTCGGACCACGAGGAGAATTCGGCGACCCAAAATGTCTTCACGATCGGATCGCGGATTTTTGCGATGACTCGCGTGCGATATTCTTTGTCCACGAGCAATCGGTTGATGCCAAGCAGGGTCGCGCCCGGATAATCGAGGAGGGCGAGCACACAGTTCATCAGAATGTACTCCATGCGTGCGCTCCACACGTCGGGCCAAATCTTTTTGAACACGCCCATGAGCCCGGATGCGATGAGCGGTTTTTGATCGTCGTTTTCTGTTTCGAGAATGTTGAATCCGACCGGGTACGCGGTGTCGGCTGGATTGAAATAGACGACGTCGTTGATACGGCTCGAGGGGACGTAGTCCAAGAGACCTTCGGCCGTGTCGCCGTGTGGATCTATGTAGCAGCACCCGTGTCCGTTGTTGATGTCTTGAAGGATCAGGTTCTCCATGACCGTCGTCTTGCCCATGCCGGTTTTTCCGATGATGTACATGTGGCGACGACGGTCGTCGGTCTTTATACCAAAACGACGCCGTTGATTACGGAAGTTCGTTTCCGCAAACAGCGTGATCTCGTTTTCGTGGTCGTGATTGTAATCGATGGGCATAAGAAACGCAGTCGAGCTGAGCTCGATTGGCGTCATAAGGAGCTTACGGTAGTATACCCTTTATTCCTCGAACGGGATATTGGATGGCGCTTCCTGCTTTTTTGCCTCAATACGGCGTAGCTGTGGTGCTTTTACTTGCAGCAGGATGGGGAAATGCCAGAGTGTTGCGAGCTCTTCGGTGGAAAGCATGAACTTTGGCAGGCCACTCCATGACGACCGACCCCGGTACGCTCGGACAAGCTTACTCTTACGCAAACTGTTGCGTCGGTCCTTGAACCACCAGAGCGTGCTGTTAACGCCCACGCGCTTGCTCTCGGGTTTAAGCGCCTGCATGTTGAAGGTATTCGTTTGCTTGATCGCGCCGATGAACGGGTTGACGACCTTCGCCTTCGACATCTTTTCCTTTTTTGCTACATAGAGGAAACGTACCTTGCACAGAAAGCCGATCTTGGACATTTTTCGCTCGACCGACTCGAGCACGAACTTCTCTCCGGGTGTGAGGAGCAAAATCTGCGGCTGATCCTGCTTGCCTTCCTTCTTTTTGGGCGCCGTGGGCGAACTCCCTAACGCTACCGAGGCAATGTCTCCGGCAGCCTGTAGCGGGATATCGATCGCATAATCGAGCACGGTCTTTTTCTTTTCTTCCTTGATTCCACGAATCTTCTTTATGAGCTTCTCGGCACGCACGCGCGAATCTTTCTGATCGGTCGGGATCATGACGATTTGATACCAGGCTTGCTCGCCAGGAC
>CAYGDS010000173.1:0-2049 GCA_964348595.1 uncultured Gammaproteobacteria bacterium
GCCGCGACACGCTGATCGTGTGTGACGGCCTCCTACGCTCCAAGGTCTTTGCCGGAGCGCATTTCCGAACGCTCCTCGCAGGTTTCGACGCGGCTATCAAGGAGCAGTACGCGAAGCGCCGACGTCACATCTATCTCGTCGGTGTCGCAAAGCACAACAGCGCTCTCGCTCGCTATCGTTTGGCGATGGCTCTCGAGCATATTTTGACAACGCCCTACGCTGCGTACGTAGAAATCCCTAGAGACATCGAGAACAAGGCTTACGTGTGGGGAGAATATGCTCGCGGAACCGCCGACGAATTGAATGAAGGCGAACTCAACAAGTTCGTCGGAGGCAAGATGTTTTTTGTGAAATTCGGCAATCACCCGAGGGATCCGATCTGGCCTGTCGATGTCTTCGAGCCACAAATAGCAGACGCCCAGATGATCCTTGGATTCATGTTGGCCGACGCGATCAATGGTTTTCCAGTTCCGTGCTACCCGCAGTGCCTGCAAAAGGCCCACGAAAATGCGGCACTCGTTGATTTCGATTTCACAGTCTTTCAGGACTACATCTTCGACGGCATTCGAGAGGCTCTTGGCACTGAGTCCAATGCCCTCGATGTCTTCCGCCTACAAGATGCAGATCCCGCCCAACGTCGATACTCATGACGAACCCACCGATCGAGCTCTTCACCCGCGACAACATCGTTGGTGTCTTCCGTGGATTTCGCGAGGGCGGACTGGAGTTCCAAGCGGATCTTGTTCTTCCTTATCGAAATGAATTTCAAAGCATTCCCATGCACGGACAGTTCTTGCTCGTGCAGCTTGAAACGCCAACCGAGGCGGTCCTGGGACGAATTGCTTCGTTCTCGTCGGAGGGAAAACTGTCGTTCGGGTCAGGAGAGGAGTTCAACATTCGCGCGCTGCGCGAGAATCGACCGGTCCCGGAAGACTTGAGGGAGCAGTATCTCAAGTATAAGGTGACGATTCGGGTGCTCGGCGTATTGCGCCAAAACGGCTCTCGCCTGACATTTGTCGCCTCTCACCGCCGTCTGCCGCACGTTGGTAGTCCAGTCGCATTTCCCACCCCGTCTCTCCTGCAGGAAATTGCTGGACACAACATCAACGGCGCCGCGCTCGGCCACTTCGCGATATGCGAGTACATCTACGCAGACGGCGCTGAGCAACTTCGGTCTGAGGATTGGATGCAGATCAAGTCACCGGAGGTGCTCGTCAAGTTCCCGGTCGAAAGCTTGGTGTCGCGCCGGTCATTCGTGTTCGCCCGCGCAGGCTTCGGCAAGTCGAACCTAAATAAGTTGCTCTTCAGCACGCTATACAAGACGACCCCGACCGTACGTAAGCGCGGGGACCGCGATGTACCTGTCGGTACGGTGATCTTTGACCCCGACGGTGAGTATTTCTGGCCAGATGACAAGGGGCGCCCAGGTCTCTGCGATGTGCCGTGGCTGGTGGACAAACTCGTGGTCTTCACGTCGCGCAAGAGCCAGAGTCCCTTCTACCAGTCGTTTGTTGCGGGCGGAATCCGATTGGATGTTCGCCGGTTGAAACCATCTGACGTCATCGCGATTGCCTTAGGGTCCGAGCGACAGGAACAACAGAATGTCCGGAAACTGCGCGGCCTCGATCCCTCGCGATGGGAGCGCCTGGTCAACCTAATCGACCAGTATGGAAATCAAGCTGCCCTCGAAGACGTGTCCGAACTACTCGACCTCGACGCGTCCAAGCAGGAGGCTGAGGCCGTAGCCGCGCGATCGAACATGACGGCCATCGTGAGGATGTTGCACGACAAGAGCAGCCAACTAATGGACCTTCTGCTCGACGCGCTCTCCCAGGGCAAGCTCTGCGTCATCGACGTGTCACAGATGCGAGGATCCCAAGCCCTGGTGCTGTCAGGACTGATCTTGCGGCGTATCTTTGATCGCAATCAGCAGGAATTCACGGAGGCGGAACCTCGAACGATTCCGACGATTGCGGTTGTCGAAGAGGCGCAAAGTGTACTGAACGAACATTCGCAGGCCTCAGAGCCCTATGTGGCGTGGGTAAAGGA
>CAYGDS010000174.1:0-1370 GCA_964348595.1 uncultured Gammaproteobacteria bacterium
GCTTTGGCGCGGGAGTGGACATCGTCTGCGCATGCAGCGAGAGGATCGCCAACTCGGACGCGCGGTTTCGCATGCCGGGGTGGCGCTTCGATCTGGCCTTGGGCACGAGGCGGCTTGCGGGTCGGATCGGCGTCGACCGTGCACGCGCGATCCTGCGCGACGCGACGGAATTTTCAGCGCACGACGCGCTTGCATGGGGGATGCTGACCGATCTGGCCGAGGAGAGCGCCTGGCCTGCCATGTTGCGCGCGGTCCACGGCAAATGGAGCGCCATGAGCGCCCCCGCCCGGAAGCAACTCCTGGCGTTGACAACCAGCGACTCCCGCGCGGCGGATCTGGCTGATTTGGTGCTGTCGGCAAGCCGTCCCGGGCTTCGCCAGCGGATCACGGGCTTTCGGGCGAAAGGCTGATATCGCGCGAATAATGCGCGGAGCGCCCCCTCCCGATCGATGCAGAGCGACTCAGTCGTCTCGCGGAGAAGCGGTCGGAGCGATGAGTCCTCTAAGACCGCAAAGGTTTCCGGGCAGAACGACGATCGCAACGCCCGTCACGATCAGGAACATTCCAATGTATCGGAGCGCTCCGAACGATTCGCCGAATGCGATTGCCGATCCAACAACCCCGACGCATGGCGCAAGCAGCGCGAATGGGGCGACCGTGGATGCGGAATACCGCGTCAACAAATTTCCCCAAATTGCATATGCCAGCGCGGTCGCAATCGCACCGAGATAGATGGCGGCGGCCAGGCTCGTCCATGTCGCGCCGGCAATGGCCGAGAGCAATGACGACTCTCGATCGAAAATG
Organism: uncultured Gammaproteobacteria bacterium; assembly: GCA_964348595.1. GTDB lineage: Bacteria > Patescibacteriota > Patescibacteriia > 2-12-FULL-60-25 > 2-12-FULL-60-25 > CAYGDS01. The sequence goes on from CAYGDS010000174.1 coordinate 805, forward strand.
CTCGCCACGACCAGGGCGGGAAGCGGGGGGACAAGGCTAAGCCACGCCATCAGCGCGAACATCGGCACATCGCGCATACGCTTTACAAGAACGTTCCCGATCGCCCAGCTGGCGGCGCCGGCAAGCGCCAACCCAAGACCCAGCCAAGTCAGGCTGGCATCCACCGAGAGTCCAATCGCAACGAGCCCAACGAGCGCGACGAACATTCCGATGGACTGCCGCGCGGTCGGGATCTCGCGCAGAAAGATCGCCGCGAGCATGACCGTAAAAAAGACCTGCATTTGCTGAGTTACGGATGCAACGCCCGGCGGCATCCCCAGGGTAAATGCAAAAAACAAGAACAAAAACTGCCCCGTGAAGAGTGTCATTCCGATCAATAGCAGCCAAACCCACGGCACCTTCGGTCGGGGTAGGACCAGAACAGGAAGACACGCGATCAGGAAGCGAAGCGCCGTCAATTGGCCCGGCGAGAAGCTCTCAAGCCCAATCTTGATGGCGACGAAGGCGAGGCCCCAAATCACTGCAACGAGTGTGGCCAGGACCATGTCGCGCGGCGGCATCGAGAT
>CAYGDS010000174.1:1380-2040 GCA_964348595.1 uncultured Gammaproteobacteria bacterium
AGATTGATCTCCTCGCGCTGACTATACGCAGGCGCGATAACCGAAGCCAGGCCCCGGCCGGCGCCCGGTCCGCTTTGCAAGGTACGTCAACGGCTTCGGTCAATCCTCGGGAGGGATAATGACTCCAGGATTCATCAGCCAATTTGGATCGAGTGTTCTTTTGGCCGCGCGCAATACCTGTCGGAACAGTCCATCGGTCTGCCGATTCAGCCACGGCATGTGGTCGCGACCGATCGAGGTGTGGTGGGTCGTGCTCCCGCCGAGCTTTATCATCTCGTCGAGCGCCGCTTTTTTTACGTGTTTCCACTGGTCGATGAGGGCGCCGTGTTTGCCGAGGCAATACCAGCTCCAGTAAGGGGCACATCCGTCGGGGTAGGTGTAGACGAAGCGGCAACTCAACGACCCGATGCGTCCGGTGGCCTCTTTCATCGCCTTGGCCGTTACATCCATGATCCGGCGATACATCTCGGGGAACCGGTCCCAGGTAATAGATGTTTCCATGGTCCCGTAGATGATTTCACGCGGCGTCGTAATCTCGCGATAGTAACTGGTCTCCAAAAAGATATCGCGCCACCGGCCTTGCTCCTCGACGCGGTGGCTATCGGGCCGGTCCATGACTTTTCGATCGAATTGTCCGCCATGGTCGGCGCAGATCTCGAG
>CAYGDS010000175.1:0-2040 GCA_964348595.1 uncultured Gammaproteobacteria bacterium
GAGGTTGCGCATTTGGCCGTGGAGCGGTGGATACTGCCACGGTCGCAGCGGAGACCAGAATTCATGACCTGGACAGCCGAGAACATCGCGGCGCTTCTCGGCGATCAACGCGGCAAGCTTCTCTCCAAATTGTCGCGCCCGGGCTGATCCCATGCTCAAGCCCGTGACAGGATAGCGGTCATGCCGGTGCCTCTCGAAGAATGGCAGGAACGCCTGGAGGGGCACTTTACGCAACTCGCCGCTGCGAGGTCCAAGTCGGGCTTCCCCCTGTTCGCGCTTGAGCACAACCTGACCGAGAGCGAGTTCGAAGAAATCGGCAAGGTGTTGCTTTCACGGCTAGGGGCCGGCTCGCGATTGTCGCCGCATTGGCTTGTCTGGGTCGTCTATGCGACCGAACTCGGCTATGACTATGATGGTGATGAATATTGGCAAACCTTTGAGGAACGCACGCCGCATTGGCGCGAGAATGCCAACCGTTCCCAGCTTCGATCCTGGTTCATAAAGTTTCAAGAGACCTATCACGGCGTAGCGCCATCTGGTCCATGGGCTGAGTGGTTCAAAAATATCGCATGGCCGATCACGCACGCGATTCTACCTAAATACCTTCAGCGTCAACTCGCGAAAACGCTCTACGAACTCCGCCGTCAATTGGCTGTTTTGGAGACACTCAGCCCATCAGCCGTCGGTCGGCTGCTCGCGGCCAACGCGTGGGACGCGTCGTCTCGATTCGAAATCTTCCTTCAGCAAGAGGAACTCGTTGGGCGCATCGTGCTCGCGTTGCTGACCGATAAGCCGACGAACGGCCAAGGTCCTATTTTTGCGCCAACACTAAAGAGGATTGTCGCAGACCTTGAGCGTGTACGAAGCTCTCGCGAGTGGCTTCATGAAGCGCGACGGGTCGTGGCCGACCGATTCCATGGCACCGGTCGAATAGCAAATACACCGCTGACCGGACATGGGGGTGGGGGAGCGATCGCCGGTAGGCGCGATGGTTTCGCAACTGATACACCAAACATTCGGCCATCGCTCCTCCTTCGACGTACCGGAACAACATCGTGGTCTGTTGTTGTCGAAATTTCGGGGTTCAGTTCTGTCGCTCGATTAAACACTGAGTTGCGGGCGCTCCTAAGGGGAACACGGTGTCGCATTTCTGGTGCCGGTGATACTTGGTTGCCAGCCGGATGGGTTCTTTCCGGCACTCAGAGACGAGCGCTGAAATCGTGGCCCAGACTGAACGAACCGCTTGTGGCATTCGAACGTTCCAACGGAACGCTCGATCATCTTCTCAATAGTGAATGCCGGTTGGCACAAGGTCCAATTTGGCTTTTCCGAATCGGGCCTGATGGCCTCGCGCGCGAGATCGCGGGTCGGATTGTTCGTCCCGGCTGGCCGTATGGATATGTCATTCTCAGTGAGACCGCACTCCCGTTGGGCCATCCTCTCCTTGAACCGTGCGACATCGAATGTAAAGGCATAGTCGCCAAATTTCTCAGGATGCCGGACAAGGTAACCGGAGAGGGGATTGCGCAGCTTCATAAGCTTGGATTGCAGGTTGCCAGAACCATCCGAATCTGGCCGGCAGGACTTGTCAGCCGCAACTGGGATGGCGAAGGCCTAAGCGAGTGGTTGACGACCGAAGCGCCGTGCTTCGGTATAGTTCACGATCACCCGGTTGATGCTTACTCCATTAGCCTCGACTCCGGCCCAGAGACTGTGATCGAGGCCGGCGCAGCTGGTTGTCCGACCTTCGTGAGACTACCCTCACTATCGCGGGGCAGGCACATGCTTACCGTTACAGTAAAACGGGATGGCACCTTCCTTTCCTCAGTTCCACTTCCGAAAATCGAGGGCGTCGTCCTACTTGACGTGCGTGAGCCGGATCCGTGGGTTCCTGGCACAACCTCGCACGCTGGGCTCGCCGTTTCTCTGGATCCGCACGACCCCAGCCTGGATACGTTCTGGGAAGGAAATGTAGGCGTCAGCATCCTTGGGCCGGAGGGACATCACGTTACATGTACGATCAGCCTGGCCAGTGCGAAC
>CAYGDS010000176.1:0-2025 GCA_964348595.1 uncultured Gammaproteobacteria bacterium
GTATTAATATTCCTCTTTCCTGAGGCGTTTTCTACGCCCGTTTTGCGCGAGGTCGACGTGTTCTGGTGGCGTCTGCTCCTGCACCTCGTTCTTGTCGCCGGATTCATGAGCGGCCTTTGGAGCATCTTACGGAGGCACCGCGTATTCCCAGCGCTCATCGGGCTCCTCCTCGTCGGTGGCGCGACGCTCCTCGGCGGATCACGCGTGCCGATACACGGCTCGGTCGAAACCGCCTTCGCGTTCAACTTGGATTTCTTCTTGCTCAGCATCCTGTTTTATACGGCGATATTTACCCCACTCGAGAAGCTTTGGCCATTGCATGCCGATCAGCGCATCTTACGAAAAGAGTATTGGAAGGACCTCGGATATTTTTTCCGCAACACTGTGCTTCTGCAAGCGCTCACCTTTCTGACCATTGTCCCAGTCGCCGTCGTCTTCGAGCAATGGACGGGCGGAACCGTAACCGAGTGGATCCAGGGTCTGCCATTCGTCGTTGAGTTCATCATCGCCTTTCTGGCCGCTGACTTTACGACCTATTGGGTGCATCGTGCCTTTCATGAAGTGAAGTGGCTGTGGCCGTATCACGCCGTGCACCACTCGGTTGAGGCGATGGATTGGCTTGCGGGCTCGCGGCTCCACATCGTCGATATTCTCGCAATGCGTGTCGCGGGATTCATTCCGTTGTATGTCCTCGGCTTTTCTTCGTCCGTGCTGTTCTTGTACCTCGGCTTCATCGCCGTTCATGCGACGTTCATACACGCCAATGTTCGCTGGCGGTTTCCACGCCTGCGCTACGTGATTTCGACGCCGGAGCATCACCATTGGCATCACGCCAAGGATACGGAAGCGCTCGACAAGAATTTTTCCGTGCACTCGCCTCTGTTCGATTATATGTTCGGGACACTCCATATGCCCAAACACCGCTGGCCCAAGGCGTATGGCCTCACCCGTCGATCGTAACATACGAAAAGCCCCCACGATCGTGGAGGCATCAGAGAGGTTACGCAGAGCTCATCGAGCTGAGCTCGACGGCTTTCTGGCGAGGAGCGTGAGCCGTTCGTTCGTGAGACCGCTCGGTGTGTCGAGCGTCTTGCATGGGACCACGTCGACCTGGTTGGTGAGGATCTCCCACTTGGCATAGTGGGAGAGCAACTCGTCGGTCGACGGATAGAAGTTGGACTTGAAGATGCGGGGGAGATCGCCGTTGCTCGTCATGGCCACCAGGGCAATGTAACCGCCAGAAAGGAGGTTGATCTGGACATTATGGTGTACCCGTTGTCCGTCTACCTTGGGCAGCTGGTGCAGGATCAGCACGGCGAGGACGGCACGCCACTTGCCATATCCGATGCGCAGGTTGCGCAGGTCGGTGCAGACGGTCTCGACGCGGACCGATGCGGCATCGGCGTGCTTCTTCAGGGCGCGAATCTCCCCCTCGGCGTTATCTCTCCCTTCGACGTGGTGGCCGGCCTTTGCGAGCGTGATGGCGTTACGACCTTCGCCGCAGCCGAGGTCAAGGATGTGGCTCGCGGGCGGCAGTAGATCGACGAGGCGAGTGACGATGGCTTCGGGCTCTCCGTTGCAGTAGACGGTCACAATGACCTCCGTGAAAATGTGCTTACGCATTATAGGGTAAAAAAAGGGAATGTCAAGTCCCTTGACAAATACATTAGAATATGATACTTTCTCGCACGTGGTTTTGGTGCATGCGTCATGCGGATCACATGACGCCAGCCGGGCTCTCCGCAGAAAGCCAGCTGTAACCTGTCGACTTCCTAGCATCTGGTGTCGGCCCGAGGACGCGCGGCGAAAGCTGCCCCGCCGAAGGGACACGTGCCAGAGCGGTCAATGACCGGACGAGCGTTTGTGCATCAGTCACCACTACTCTTCGCCCCGGGCTTCCACACGGAATCCCGGGGCGATTATTTTTAATCAAACGGTGTATGACATCAAAAAAACTCCGGCGTTGAGCCGGAGCTTCTTTTTGGAGCGGGTAGGGGGAGTCGAACCCCCATCTCCACCTTGGCA
>CAYGDS010000177.1:0-1962 GCA_964348595.1 uncultured Gammaproteobacteria bacterium
GTGTTGGCAATTCCTGAAGGTCGCTCGATGCGATCGCAATCCCGCTGCTCGGAACGGAGTTCCTCGCCGAAAGGTGGTAGAAGTCTTCGAACCGCAATGGAAAGTGGTACTTTCCTCGCCACACCAAAAACTTCGTCAGACGCTCAAGTTTGTTCGCAATCGGTTCGGGAGTGTCGATCCCTGCAAGCTGGGCGAGACGACGCAGATTGTGCGTCCGGAGCTCCTTGGGTAGTTCACCGGACGCGGCGATTAGCTGTCGGTACTGCGCCGAGCGGTCACGCACGAGGTGTGCCTTGAGCACGTTCTCAAGCACAAAGCCCAGAAGCATCAAGTAGGCCGGCTGCAAATCCATTACGTCGGGACCGTTGCGCCGACGATTCAACGACGGAGGGCGCGACGGATCGTAAATATCCCAACACTGCTGCAACTCGGCTCCGAGCACCGACGCAGCAACGTACAGACGCCTCGCGTTGAGAAACCAAATCGTTGAATTTGATGCGAGTTTGGCAAACCGCTCAATAGGTGCGTCGTCATCGGAGCGATTGGATACTTCACCATGACCCGAACTCAGCTTTCCGATGAGTTCGGCATCCGCCTGACGGGCCCTGGTAGCGGGGCGAATCCGCCTATGCCTCTTCTTCTGCATCCATCGCTTCCTTTTCTCGACGCTGCCACTCGATACCTGACCTCGCTGAACGGAGGAGCCCCTCGTACAGCTCATAGGCAGGATCCCACCGACTCAACGTGCTTAGCACTTCTGAAGCGTGCTTCTCCATGCGAACGTCCTCAGGAAACGGCTCGCCAGGTGTCGTACTTCGCACACCCGAACTACTCGCTGTGTGCAGTGACGAAGAGACTCGTCGTACGGCATCTGGCCCGATCCCGTGCGCCGCAGTGAGGGTGTTTCGAACCAGTTCTGAGTGAGCAAAAACAACATCGCTTTGAGCTTCCCCGAGTACGGCAGCCACGACTCGAGCATGTCGATCGGATCCACCAGCCATCCATTGCACGAGTTGATTCAGAACTGTTTGGTCGTAGTCGCCACAAAGACCGGCGACTACGTTTCCGAAACGATGCAGAATTGTGCTGTCGTCCGCGCGTTCGAGCGCCCAATCGAGCAGCGATTGCAAATGTCTAGCACTATCAGCCCGCTTCAGCAGTCCGAGACTTTCGCCCTCCTTGTAAGGCTTTGTCAGCGGCGAGTACGACCAATCGCCAGTGCCTTCCACTCGCTGCAAGCGATTCTTGAGGAAGCGAATCACAGCATCGGGCACAGCCTGGAGTGCGTCCTTGAGAAACTGTTGGATCCAGTAGTCATCAAGGTCTTTAACCGGCTCCAAATTTGTCAGCAGCTGCCGCCATTGCTCTTCACCTATGCACTCTCGAGGAATCGTGTCTCGGTGCGAGAGCCACATAAAGAGGTCGTGGATGGCTCGTCCTCCCGCAACGAGATCGACCAAACACGCGAGACTCACCGCGAGCGGCTTGTCGCATCTTGCAATCTGACGTGCGGCACGACTCGCGTAGTGAAGGACGACTTCGTCTTTAGAAGAGAAGATCACGCGAAGCAGCGATAGATCCGCTTCCGTATAGTCTGCGGAAGGCTCGAACCGTGCGTACGCTTCCGCAACTAGCCGCAATCCCTCGGATGACATCTGAGCTAGAACGTGCAAGGGCTCTCTTGATGTATCGGGACTCCTGAGAAGGATACTCAGCGCTATTCCTGTGTAGGCACTTAGGGGACCTGCTTGACCTGAACCCTGGCGAGCAAGAATTTCCATCGCGAGCCGTGGAATCGCCTCGATCAAAAAATCGATGACTGCTCTCGGCGATCCGTCGGCAAGGCCAGCAACGTCGGACACTTCTAGCAGGCACTTCTCCACGAAACCATACAAGTCGCCTGGTGCATCGAAGGTCTCATTCAAGTCCGCCTTCAGTTTCAGTAGATGGTCCTGGTACGAC
>CAYGDS010000178.1:0-1948 GCA_964348595.1 uncultured Gammaproteobacteria bacterium
ACGTTGGCCCCTGCCAAAAAAAGATACGGCGCCAAAGTGCCCGCATCCGCTCGAGCCAGGCTTGCATGCGCGTGAGATTAGGCTAACACGAGGTTCAGAATCGCGGTGGCGAAAAAGAGGGCGGCAAGGGCGACGGTGACGTAGTGGAGACCCTTCTCAAGACCGCGCTTGGTACGGAAAACATTGCCCTCGCCTCCGAAGGCGGCGCCGAGCCCGGAGCCGCGCTGTTGCAGCAATATCGCGGCCGAAAGGAGGACCGAAATGGCCATGATAGCGACCGCAAAGATGACATCTCGCATAACGGCCCCAGAGTAGCGGGAGTTCGCCCGGCAGTCAACATGTTATGATGTGACTGATGCATGTCCGTTTTGCTGGCCATGATTGGCATTTGAGCTTGTGGCGCGTCTTCGCCGTCCTTCTTTTTGTGAGCGTTCTTGGCGGGATCGGCGCCTTTGGATACCAGGTCTGGTCCGACTATCGTGGTATCCGTTCCGGCGAGGTGAGCCCGTATGCCAATCGAAGGCTCGAATCCACGGTGAGTCGCCTGGCATCCAACCCGCAGGTTACCCCCGGGGACTTGGCTCGCATCATCGATCCGAAGGCGCCCGCCGTCGGCGCGGAGGGAGCCGATCTCATCATCGTCGAGTTCCTGGATTACGGCTGTCCATTTTGTCGTGCGTCGTTTGAGCCGGTGCGTGAACTTGCACTTGCGAATCAAGACCGTGTCAGTCTCGTGGTACGCGATTTTCCGTTGGAAGATGTCCATCCAGGCGCGACGCGAGCCGCCATGGCTGCGCGCTGTGCCGACGAACAAGAAAAATTCTGGGCGTATCATGATAAATTATTCTTACTTGATCAACGCACATTCTCGAACGATGATCTGGAATCCGTCGGACGCGGGGTCGGTCTCGACATGGATGCGTTCGATACGTGTCTCTCGACCGAGCGTACCCGTTTACTCGTGGAGGCAGACCAGGCAGCCGGGCTCCGCGCCGGCGTTCAAGGAACGCCCACATTCTTTTTCAACGGCGTGCGTGTCCAGGGCGGCTTAGACGCCGATGTGTTCGGATATCTCATCAAGGAATTTTTGAAATCGTAATATGTCACGACGCGCACACATAACTCTTGGACTCGCCGCGCTGTGTATCGCGTTTAGCTTCTCTCCCGCCGTGGCGCAAGCCCAGGTACGCGCGGTGTTGATCGGCGATAGCCAAGGACAGGGGATTGGCAACACGGGCCGCATCGCGGACAAGCTACGCCCGCTCGGCATCGAGGTAGTCGTGAAGGACGTCGCGAGCAGTCGCAAGGTGCGACAGATCATCAATGAAGGCGTCATCACAGGGGCTCTGTCGCGCGGTGGCGACGTCCAGCTCGTTATCTTCATCATCGGTGGCAATGAGCGGGCTCGAGATCGCACCACGTTACCGGCGACACTTCGTGAAGCGGTACAACAGGCCAATCCTTCCGGCAGTCGAACGGTTGTCTGGGTCACCCCTACCTTTACGACGCTGGATTGGTTGGCCACGGATCACCAGGCCACCGGTGAGATCATGCAGCGTGAATTGCCGGGCCTGAATGTTCAGGTCATAGATGGCTGGGCGTTAACTGAAGGAATGTCGATGGGTCGTGACGGCGCGCATTTCACACGTGATAGTTATCAACAAATCGCCTGTCGGCTTGCGCCGATCATCGCACGAGCCGCTGGACGCACCCCGCCCGCGGGTGGGGAATGTGCTGGGGAACCAGGCGACGAAGAAACATTTACCATGGCGCCACAAGAAGGCGGATCGACCCCCACGGCCACGGGCGTGCCCGCTGCCGAACGCCAATGCCCGGAGGATCCCGAGTCACTCCTACCCATTAAGCTCGGGGTCTCGCTCGGCCCCGTGAGCACCGTCCTCGGGCTCGCGGATTACATCAACACCGCCTACCGCTATCTCGTTTCTAT
>CAYGDS010000179.1:0-1931 GCA_964348595.1 uncultured Gammaproteobacteria bacterium
ACGTACGGGGGCGACTCATGCGCGTTCGTTAGCAAGACGTGCAGCCCTTTTGCGAACTCACGCGCGGTCCGAGGAGCGGGACTGGACTCGCTCCATCCGAGACCTGCTCGGTCATATGCGCAAACGCGCGTGGTCTTGGCGACGACGGGCTGCACCCATCCCCACGAGGAAGAATCATCACCCCAACCGGTTTCGATGACGACGGTAGGGCTGCCATTTCCTACGCAGTGGATGTGAAGGCTGTGCCCACCAACATCCACCATGACTCCGGGCGGTGGATAGGCCTCCGCGTCCCTTTTCTCGGCGAGGGACTCGAGCATGGCACCTGCCGTCACGAGCATGACCATGACGCACGCGATCATGCCGATCCGCGCCACCCGCCCGTCTCTGAATATTTTCGATGACCCTCCCATGCGCATTTTTTCGGCGGTCTGGGCTTGCTGCCCCGGCGGCTGATCCCAGCCTTTCAGTATCAACCAGATCGGAAAAACCACTTCAAACAGTGCTCCGGGAACATACAGCAGGTATCCGGTGCCGTGGCCGAAAATCGCCAAAAGCCCCGATGTGAGCAATGCGGCATACCCGACGAGTCCCATGACCGACAGCCATCGCGGTATTAACCTCGATCGGTACAGCTGGTAGCAGAACGGCAAGCTACCGAGTCCGAGAACGATCATTGCGGCCTGAAAAGAAGCGTGATACCAGAGAGCGCTCGCAAGCAGGGCGCTCGCAATGCTCATCAGGAGAAATAGTCCTTCAAGCACTCTTGCGCCAAAATATATCCGTGCGACGGGCGAGCTGTGTCGCTCGATCAGCTGGGAAAGGAGGTAACCGATACCGATAACCGCAAGGGCGTCGACAAGTTCAAGCAGCGAGCCTGCGAGCAGCGGAACGGTGATGCCGATCGGTTTTCCAAGCGAGGGGTCGATCATCGCGGATCCGGTCGCATACGCAACCGTTGCGAGGATGAACAACGACCCTACGATCCTTGCCGTTTTCTTGTCTGGATGCATAGTCGTCCTGCGATCATCGACGAAATCGATCCCTCGTCGGCACGAGCCCGAACTTGGCTCAAATACAGACTTCCGGCTCGATAATGCCTCATCAGTCGTCCCCTATGCTGCGACAAGGAATCTACCAATAAGAAATTGTCGTGGCGGTGTCTTGGCGTTCAGTACCCCAGACCTCTGTGGGGTATACGGTCATGATGTCCGTTCGCTCGATGTGTTTGTTTTTTGCGTTCGCACGCCGACGACGAGCAGGTAGAGAACCATCCAGATTTCCGCTATAGCCGAAGGAGTAACGACGAGTGCATGGATTTTCAGGTCAGGAACCATGAACGCTGCAAGCAAATCCAAAAGATATCCGATGCAGCCAACAATCAGGATGACACCGAGCGATTTCGGGAAAAGTTTTGACTTGTAAACCAGATACCCGAGGGGTGCCAGCCATAGTCCGAAGAACACCTGTGCGGCGAGCGTGCCGTAGTGCTGCATATCAAGCAAGAGCATGACAAGCGCCTGTGAACCCGCAACACCAAAGGCGGCAGAATAGGTACTGTCGGTTGCGACCCGCAGGGCCTCGAACTGGAAAATCGAATTAAGGGCGATGATGCCTGCAGCGAGCACGACGAAGACGAGCATCGCCCTCGCCATACTCTTGCGCGTATCCTTGAGCAGGATGTAAAGAGTCAGTGCCGTGCAGACGAAAAAAACCGCATCCAACAAGTGAGCCATGACGCCGAGGCGAACGAGTCCGGGGTTCATGACGATATTTTGCGCGGTGGCTGCCGCATTGCCGGCGACATACAGTTTGAGATCGACATATCCTTCAGAAAAGCCGCCGAAGATGCCGACGAGAAAATAAAAAAAGCCGGCCATTCTCGCAATCCTTACGTTTGGATTCTGGAATGTATCCATATTGCTCTAAAG
>CAYGDS010000180.1:0-1917 GCA_964348595.1 uncultured Gammaproteobacteria bacterium
CTTCGGATGTTCTTCGAGAAACGTGGCAAGCGCGTCTCCCATGATGGATTCAACGGCCCCGCGCACCTCCGGCGTGCCAAGCTTCCCCTTGGTTTGGCCTTCGAACTGCGGTTCGGGATAGCGGACAGAGATGACAGCAGTGAGCCCTTCGCGCACGTCTTCACCGGACAAATTGTCGTCTTTTTCTTTGAGATAGCCCTTCGTGCGCGAATATCCGTTTAATACGCGCGTCAGCGCCGCGCGAAAACCTTGGACGTGCGTTCCGCCCTCCGGGTTGATGATGTTGTTGGTGAACGCGTACAAACTTTCGTTGTAATCATCCGTGTACTGAATACCGATAGCGACTTCGGATTTGTCCACCTGTTTTTCGACGAAAAACACGTTCTCGTGTTTCGGCTGACGATTGTGGTTGAGGTGTCGTACGTATGATGCGACACCGCCCTCAAAATAGAACGCGTAGATCTTACGCTCTGCCTCACGCTCATCCGTGGCAACAAGCTTGATCCCTTTGGTGAGATAACTTTGCTGTCGATAGTGATCGAGCACGCGCTGAAAATCGTAATGTGTGCCCTCGGTAAAAATTTCGCGATCAGGCTTGAAACGGACCGATGTTCCGTGACGCTTGCTCGTACCGATTTTCTTGACGGCCCCTTTGGGTTTGCCTCGTACGTATTCTTGCTTCCACATGCCTCCCTCACGCTCGACGGTGACCACGAGGTGCTCCGAGAGCGCGTTCACGACCGAGACACCCACACCGTGCAAACCACCAGAGATTTTGTATCCGCTTTCATCCCCGCCAAATTTGCCACCGGCATGCAGCTTCGTCATGACGAGCTCGAGAGCCGAGACCTTGTACTGTTTGTGCGTCTCGACGGGTATACCGCGTCCATTATCGGTCACGGTGATGTAATCGTTGGGCTCAAGCGTGATGGTGATTTCGTTGGCATGCCCACCCATCGCTTCATCGTATGCGTTGTCAGCAACTTCACGGAGCAAGTGGAAGAGACCGTCTGGCCCCGTAGAGCCGATGTACATGCCCGGACGTTTTCTGACCGGTTCCAGGCCCTCCAGAACGGCAATTTGCTCTGCGCCATAGGCGCCAGCCTTCTTGGTTTTCGGGGCGGATTTTGCCATAGATTCGGCCACAAGTTTAACATCGAAACAGGATAAAAACAACCGGCTGGTCAAGCCTAGTCCGTGACGTGTTAGAATAGAGCCATGCCCGAAACGTACAACATCGGCAGCGGTCTTACGGACCAAGAAATGCAGCTCGCGTCCTTTTGGGTACGGAATCGTCCGCTCATGCAACGCATCGGATATGGCGCGATCATCGCTGTGGGAGCCGCCCTCTGGATTTTTGTCATCTGGACCTTGCTCGACGCGTACGCGATCTCGTATCCGCGCGAGCAACGTATCCCGCGTCGCATCATCGAGAATGCGCTTGTAACAGAAAGTTTATTTGCGACGGCCCCACAACCCGTCCAACTTTCCGATGTCGCGATATTCGATACAACGGACGCACGGCAGGACATGCTCGTGGAACTCACGAACCCGAATGCGCAATGGTACGCAACATTTGACTACGCTTTCGAATTGGCGGGCGAACGAACACCGACACGCAAAGGGAACGTGTTGCCATTCAGTAAAAAGTATCTGACGGAGCTCGGGTACCCATCAAAGACAAAAAGTCGCACGGCTAAGCTCGTCGTCGAGAATGTCGAGTGGATGCGCGTCATTCCAGCGAATGTAGACGGCGACTACGCAACTTTTGCCGAACGTCGGCTCCAAATGACCGCGGAGAGTATCCAGTACCGCAATGATCTCAAGATTGGCACCCGTACCATTGGTCAAAGTAGTTTCCTGCTTCGCAACGGAAGCGCGTACGGTTACTGGAACGTGGATCTCACGGTCGTATTG
>CAYGDS010000181.1:0-1903 GCA_964348595.1 uncultured Gammaproteobacteria bacterium
AATCAGATCCGTATGCGTAGTGGCGAACAGCGGATCGCCAACCACGAGCAGCGCGGCATTTCCCGATTTTGCCGCATGCAGCAGTTCCTCGGCGCGCTGCTCCACATTGGTGCGATCTGCGAGTAGGATCGGTTTCCCGATGCGCTGCGCGAGTTGTTCCCTGTCCGACTCCGGATGCAGCGACGTGTAGCACTCTAGATAGATCTTCTCGCAGGTTTTCGCCGCTTCGACACCGCGAAGCGTCAAATCGCTGTCGTCCCCGAGCCCGAGTCCTATCAAGTAGAGCACCATGCTGCAAAAAAGAGGTTGAATTTCATTTATATACCTTCCTTGAAACCAAAGGATATGCTTTCAGACCCCAGTATACGCATCTTTAGCTTCAGGGTGGAAAAATAGATACTAGAAGCTATATGTTTAGAGCAAGAAATATATTTAAATCAGACGGACAATATAAATAGAAATTAAGTTTTGAGTTTTGGCGAACTCAAAACAATGAACAATACTTGTTGGCGCAAGTAAGGTTCAAACGGCTTTCTTGGCAAAAGGTAGATAGTAAGCTACTATAAAAAGATTATGGTAGCGCAAGCTGTCTACCCATCACGAGGAAAAAACCAATCCAAAAAAAACTGAAGGGGTGCGACAAATGGACTTTTTTGTGCAAAATGCAATGAAGACGCAACAGGAGATGGCTCCTGCGGCGGACTTTGAAGTGAGCCAGGCTACGATCAAGGTCATCGGCGTAGGCGGTGGCGGAAACAACATGGTCAACTGGCTGTACAAGAAAGGTATCCAGGGCGCAGAGATTCTCGCGGTCAACACCGACGCCCAGCACCTCTCGATCACCAGCGCGGACAAGAAGTTCATCATCGGCAAAGACCTCACCCGCGGCCTGGGTTGCGGCGGCTTCCCGAACCGGGGAGCAGAGGCAGCCAAGGAGAGCATGCAGGCACTGAAGGAGGCCCTCAAGGACTCCGACATGGTCTTCGTGTGCGCAGGACTCGGTGGCGGTACCGGAACCGGTGCAGCTCCAGTCGTAGCCCGCATTGCCAAGGATATGGGTGCCATCGTCATCGGCACCTGCACGATGCCATTCAAGATCGAGCGCGCGCGCATCGATAAGGCAGAGTTCGGCCTCCAGCAGCTGCGTGAGGTTGCCGATACCGTCGTGGTCATCGACAACAACCGCCTGGTGCAGATCGCCGGCAACCTGCCGGTGCAGCAGGCATTCGCGGTCGCGAACGAGCTCATCTCGACCATGATCAAGGGTATTGTCGAAACCATCGCCATCCCCTCGCTGGTCAACCTCGATTATGCGGACGTCAAGACCATCATGACCAATGGCGGCGTGGCTGCCATCGGGGTCGGTGCGTCGGATACCTCGAATAAGGTCGAGGAAGCCGTGCGTGGTGCCCTCACGAACCCGCTCCTGGACATCAACTACCAGGGCGCGACGGGAGCCATCATCCATGTCTCCGGTGGGCCGGATATGACCCTCGACGAGATTAGCCGTGTCGGTGAACTCGTCACCGAGGCCATGGACCCGGATGCCAATGTCATCTGGGGCGCACGCGTCGATGAGAAGCTCAAAGGAAAGCTCACCGTGATGACCATCATCACCGGTGTCAAGAGCCCCTGGCTGCTCGGCAAGGCAAGTTTCTCCGAAAGCCGCGCGTCATCCGCACGGATGAACGAAGAGCTCGGCATCGAGATCGTCCGTTAACGCTTTTTTTCTTGCCTTCATCCGTTAACCACCCCCAACAACCAATGGTGAAGGCGCAACCCCGGGGTTTCCCGGGGATTTTTTTCATTCTGCCAGCAGCGTGAGCTATCCACAGTTGGCGATGACATCGACTGAGGTGTTTGAGAAATCGGTTATCGGCTGCGTGAGGATCATACTGAGCAC
>CAYGDS010000182.1:0-1873 GCA_964348595.1 uncultured Gammaproteobacteria bacterium
ACATATTGAGACGCTCCAACGTCGGCGCGTCGTCCTCCTCGCGGCCGCATCCGCATGCATCGCCGACCACGATCGGCATATAACCCATGTCGCGGGCCGTACGCGCGGCTTGCTCGATGCACCAGTCGAGGTGGTACCCCGACAACAGCAACGTCCTCACGCCCCAAGCCGCAAGATGCTGCGTCAGCATGGTGCCGAGAAAGATGTTGCCAAGCGAGGTGTAGTGGACCGTTTCGTCCTCGGGGAGCATCAGTTCCTTGATCTCGGCGACCGGCGCGCAATCCCGGCGCTTTTGTTCTTCAGTCCAGCTCTCCTTGCCCTTGGCCCAATAGTCGTACTGCGATTTATCCATCGGGGTTTGCGGATAGCCCTGCCGGAATATCTCGTACTTGCTCCAGACCACGCGTAGGCCTGCCTCGCGGCACGCGCGGATCATTCTCACGGAGTTGACGATACTTCCGCCGGGCAGGCGGCCACGTTCCCACAGGCGCTCGGCGGCTTGAGCGCCGGTTTCGCTAAGCGTGCTGTTCGCGTATCCGATCGGGAGGTACGCGGTCGGCAGGGAGAGAATCTCCGCCAAGTCCACGTTCGCCCACTGCGGGTGAAGTTCGGGGATCATGGACGTCGGAGTCGGCTTGAGTTTAGGAATCATTTTAGCCTCCATTTAACAAGTGACGATTTGTCTCATGAAACACAAAACGATCATCGATCTCATCCCGCCTGGGCGGATGCCGGCTGTTTGGCCACGTCGCCAAGCCCCAAATAGAAACGGCGGATATCGTCGTTTTCGCGAAGTCGCGGCGTGTCGCCTTGCAACGCCACGGTTCCGTTTTCGAGCACGTACCCGTAATCCACCACCTCGAGCGCCCGTGCCACGTTCTGCTCCGCCAGCAGGATGGAAACCCCCTCGGACTCGCGCAGCCGACGGATGATCGTGAAAATCTCCTTCACCACCAGCGGCGCCAGTCCCATGGACGGTTCATCCAGCAGCATCAACTTCGGTCTAGCCATCAGCGCGCGACCAAGAGCGACCATTTGCTGCTCGCC
The DNA here is from genome assembly GCA_964348595.1 of uncultured Gammaproteobacteria bacterium. Lineage (GTDB taxonomy): Bacteria > Patescibacteriota > Patescibacteriia > 2-12-FULL-60-25 > 2-12-FULL-60-25 > CAYGDS01. Next base: position 1,048 of record CAYGDS010000182.1, read on the forward strand.
GCCTGACAGGTATCCCGCCTTCACATTGCGCCTTTCCCGTAAGGGCGGAAAATACTCCATCACGCGTTCGATGTCGCGTTTTACATTGGCGCCATCCTTGCGCACGAACGCTCCGGTCTGCAAGTTTTCATCGACCGTAAGTTGCGCAAACAACCTGCGACCTTCCATGACGTGTGCGATCCCCAGTTCCACCACTTCGGCCGGATCAAGGCCAATGATGCTCTGGCCTCGGAATTCGACGGTGCCACTTGTCACCATGCCCCGCTCGGACGATAACAAGTTGGAAATCGCTTTGAGCGTTGTGGATTTTCCAGCGCCGTTGCCCCCCAGAAGCGCCACCGCCGAACCCTCAGGAACCGCGAGGGTCACCCCTCGCAGCACCTGAATGGTCCGGTTATAGACAACTTCGACCCCGCTCAACCTGAGCAGGATTTCCGGAGATGTCATTTCGGCTTGTCTTTCGTCTGCTCCCGGAATGCCTTGGCCGACTCCTCGATCTTGGCTTGCACGATGTCTTCGTAGGGGGTGATCCAACCGGAAATCGTCGTCCAGGTCGCCCCGTCCCATTTCTGGAATAACTGCGAATCCATCCCGCCGTGGTTGCGTTCCGAAAACACCAGTTGCGGCATCAATCCCTGGGCCCCCAACTCCTTTAGCCGCGCATCGTCGAGCTTGACCATGCGATAGCCGTCGCGGACCTTCTTGCCGTCGAGCGGCGCGCCATGGGCCTTGATGCCGTTGCGCATGGCCTCCACAACCACGATGCCCGTGATGATCCCGCGATTGTAGGACACGGAGCCCACGCGACTGATATCCGCGTTGCCCT
>CAYGDS010000183.1:0-240 GCA_964348595.1 uncultured Gammaproteobacteria bacterium
GGTGATAGCGCCGAGAAATTGAAACTCAAAACCGAATTCGTGCAGCGTCGCGTGGATGAGATTGTTACGGTCGCCACAAGCCCGGGCGAACACAAACAGGAACGTATCAAAACGGCCGCTGAGAATTTGAAGCGTGATCTGCATACGGCAAAGCAACAGCTCAGCGATGTGTCGTCGGATTCAACGGCTAAAGTCGCAGCGGAATCAGCAAAGCTTCTTGATCAGAAAAGCACGGAAGTG
>CAYGDS010000183.1:250-1869 GCA_964348595.1 uncultured Gammaproteobacteria bacterium
AAATTAAACTGAAATACGACAAAAGTGGAAACTCTGTGATCAGAGGCCTAAGAAGAGTAAGTCGTCCAGGCTTAAGAAAATATGTAGGTGCTACAGATGTAGCAAAAGTAAGAAGTGGTTCTGGAATTGCAAGAGGTTGCCGCATCCATCCCAGACGAGGCGAAGGATCTGGTGGCCGAGGTTGAGTCTGCCGCGGTGAACACTGGAGTGAGCGCAGTATCGGTTTTGATCGAATCCCAGGACAATCCGGAAACAGCTGGCGTCATCACGAATGAGGAATTGAAACAATCCATCTCGGATAAGTTCGACGCACTCGAAGCGCAGATCATGGAGACGAACGCACGGTTGGTCCTCTCGGGTTCTTCGAGTACCCTCGCGACCAGTTCTACCGTGCCTGTTTTGATGTCTTCATCCACAGTCACCTTCGCGACCACGACCGCACCCATTGTGGTTGCGAATGCGACTCTCATGGAAGCAAAGGCGCTGCTTCGTGAAAACAGACTCGAACTGGTTCCAAACTTGTTGCTTGAAGTTGCCAAGGTCACAGCCGAGGCCGAGCTTTCCATTTCGAATACCTCAGGCACGAGCGACGTGCCTCCAGCCACGGTCACGGAGCCCGTCGAGACAACTTCATCGACCACGACGGGAGCGACAACAAGTTCGACTTCAAACACGCAATCAACTCCGCCGTAAACGCGCATCGCGTTCCCCTGCGACCAGGGCGACCGTGTGTTTCATACGGCCGTCCTGACGAGCGGGAGAATGTCTCACGACGTCTCTCGGGCCCCTGCCTTCTCGCAAGGCTGGCGCTTTCCGACATTTCGGTCGGAAACGCCCGCCGAAGCTCTGGTGTCACAACCAGGGTCGAGGCGGGCACGCTCGCGCTCGCAAAAACGACGTTCTGGCTTTAAAGGTCGATTCCGATCTACATCGGGAGCTAAGAACTTTTATCCATCACCACGCCATGGTGGATTCGCAAGGATCGCCATGGCATCTACATAGCATCCCGCAAGGGAAACCTATGAATCTTCTTAAGAAAATTTTCTCCAGTTTCGTCGCCCTCACGACGATTGCCTGGTCCGTCGGTATTGGCTCGCTCGCATTGCCGAGCATGGCCCGCGCCGCCGTTGCCGGTGACCTGATCAAGGCCTCCGGTCCGGCTGTGTACTACTACGCCGCGGACAGCAAGCGCTACGTGTTCCCGAACGAAAAGACCTACTTCTCTTGGTTCAGCGATTTCTCGGCCGTCCGGACCATCTCGGATACTGAGCTCGCAGCGATCTTGATTGGTGGGAACGCAACCGTTCGCCCGGGCACCAAGCTCGTTAAGATCACCACCGATCCGAAGGTGTACGCCGTCAGCCATGATGGCAAGCTCCACTGGATCGAATCCGAAGCCATTGCGACGTCCCTCTACGGGTCGGCCTGGGCTTCCCGTGTGATCGACGTCCCGGACTCGTTCTTCGTGAACTACGTCACGGGCTCGTCGCTCTCCACTCCGGTTCACCCGGATGGCACCGTCGTCATGTACGCCGGTGACGCGACTAAGTACGTCATGGCTAGTGGCGCCAAGCGCCGCTTCGCCACGGACACGGCTTATGTCTCCAACGGCTATAATC
>CAYGDS010000184.1:0-1838 GCA_964348595.1 uncultured Gammaproteobacteria bacterium
ATCCTGGCGACCGTAGGCGATCCACGGCGCAACGAGGACGACCCGCGTGGCTCCGGCAGCGCGCAATCCCTGGGCGAGAACGCATGCACGAAAGGCGGAGTCAGGCTGTTCGAGAATATCCGTGACGACCATGACATGCCGTGGACATCGGCTCGGCACATGGACCGCCATCTCACCCGCGGGATACATTTTCGTTTCGGCGACAATGACGCGCGCTCCGAGCGATTTCGCAAGCCGCTTCGCGAACAACGCGCTATCGGCAAAGGTGACAATGAGCCGTTTATTTTGGTCCATACGTTTTCATGATCTTTTGAACCTCGACGTCCGTCGTTTGCCCAAAGATCGAGTAATACGCTCCGACAGCGCCGTAAACCAATGGACGATGTAAAGCAATGATCGTGTCGACTTCCTTCGCGAGTGTTCGCAATGAGTCCATAGCGCCATGCGGGACCGCGACGACGATGGTAGCGGCGTGCTGATGTCGGGCGGCAGCGACCGCTGCACGCATGGTGTATCCCGTCGCGACGCCATCGTCGACGATGATCGCCGTCTTGCCTTTGAGGTTGGGTAACTTTCGTCCGCCGCGATACGTCTCGATACGACGCTTCGCTTCTGATTGCTCTCTCTCGACGGTTGGTCGCAAAGCCGCTTCGCCATACGACTTCAACTCCTTGGGATTCCAGACAACTTCGCCGGTTTCCGCGAGGGCACCCACCGCGTATTCCTCGTTGTCTGGCGCGCCAATTTTTCGGGTGATGATCAGGTCTAGCGGAAGTTTGAGAGTTTTTGCTACCTCCGCGCCGACCACGGCCCCGCCGCGTGGCAAGGCGAACAAGCGCACATCCGCCCTTCCCGCATATTCCGAAAGACGCTCGGCAAGCTTTTGCCCGGCCTCAACGCGATCCGCAAATGTCATGGCTCCATTGTATCAAAAATCCCCCCGCATGGTGCGGGGGGACTCGATTACTCCCAAAGCTTCTTTTTCAACTGTGGCATTTCGAATCGTTTGATGCCTTGGAAATCTTTTGGACCCGCGGGCTTGTGGCCTTGAGGCGCAGGCTTTCCGTATTTCGCAGGGACGGATGGGCTGTACGCGGGTTTGTACGCAGGCTTGTACGCTGGTTTCCCGTAAGACGGTTTTCCGTAAGACGGTTTTCCATGTGAGGGCTTGCCGTACGACGGACGACGATCTTCGTAACGGGACGGGGCCATGGGGACGTACGCACGAGCGGGCGGAAGCTGTGGCAGCTTGCTCTCCGGCAAATGCGTGCGGGATTGCTTCTCGATCATGCGCACTTCCTTGCCTTGATCAGGCGTGGCGAACGAGATCGCATTGCCTTCGCGACCTGCGCGGCCGGTACGACCGATGCGGTGTACGTAATCATCCGGATTATCCGGTAAGTCGTAGTTCAACACGAGCTCGATGCCCGTGACGTCAATGCCACGCGCCGCGATGTCCGTTGCGACGAGCACGCGATACTTTCCGCTCTTGAATCCCTCAAGGGCTTCGCGGCGTTGCGGCAATGTTCGATTCGCATGAATTTCCGCGGCTTCATGGCCCATGCGACGGACTTGGGCGGCAAGTCTCTTGGCGCCATGCTTCGTGCGCGAAAAGACGAGCACGGTGCCGCGATACTGCGTGAGAATCGCCTCAAGCAATCGAGGCTTGTCCTCTTTGCGAATAACGTAGAGCTCCTGAGAAACGCGCTCAGCGAGCGTTCCGGCCGGCGCAACTTCGATGCGAACCGGTTGCTTCATGTGCTTGGTCGCGATCGAAAAAATCTCCGTCGGCATGGTGGCCGAGAACAACATGGTCTGACGGTCGCGAGGAACTTGTT
>CAYGDS010000185.1:0-1834 GCA_964348595.1 uncultured Gammaproteobacteria bacterium
GCGGAATCTGTGTCGCATACGTCTCTCACCGATGCGGATGTCGAGAAGCTCTCCAAGACCGCCGAAGGTCGCGGCTCTCTCGCCAGCGGGCTTCAGTTGAGACCGGAAGTATGGGTGGCGCTCATCGATAACATCGAAGCGCAGCCGTCACACAGCATTCAAACAACAATGGATGAAACGGGTGTGCAGTACGACATTGATGCGGAGGTCGCTCCCGATGGCCCCGTTACTTTGACCATTCAGAGCCGAGTGAATACGAATCTCTCCATCGGCATGATCGATATGAATCGCGATCAGGAGCCGGACACCATGAAGATCGTTAAACAAGTGAATGGAAAACCCGAAGTGCACATGACCCCCCTGAGTAAATTTTCCAAGGATGACGCATCGGAATTTTTACTGGCATGGTCGCTCGCCTGGGGAACGATTGCGGAGGAGCTGCGAGACATTGCCCCCCTGCTGCCAGTTTCGAATTGATCTCTTGCAAGGCATTTGGTGGCTCTAGAGAGAGCAAGAACCGATTTCATGATGCAAAATACTTCACGCGCTTGCGTTGAGGGGTAGCATCCGCCGCATGCAACGGAATGCGCTCACCCGGCCGTCCGCAACAGAACAACAGACGTCAGCAGCGACTCACGGATCTTCCAGGGCTACGCAGCTCGGCGTATTGACGCTGGCCGCGATGATGACAATCGTCGCCGCAGCGAAGAATGACGCTGCTGCCCAGCAAGGCGGAGCAAAGACGGAACAGAAAGCGAAAAAAGAAGGAATTCCCGAGCAGGAAAAGCGTGTGACTGACTTTGCGACTCTCCAGAAGCTGACTGTGCAGCTGGATGATGAGGACTTTACGACACGCGAAGCGGCGCAGGCAGAGCTGATGAAGAACGTGGATGCACGGACATTCAATCTCCTCCCCTATCTTGTGCGGGATCTCACTCCGGAAGCAAAAGGACGCGTGCGAGATAGTATTCTGGGGCCCTATTTTGAGAATACGTACAAGAAAGAAGATCCTGTAGATGAGGGATGGAACGTCCATTGGCTCTGGCTGGAGGACAAAGACGCTCAAAAGACATTCGTCTCGGCCGTGAATCCAAACGACCGTGGAGAGCAGGGGTTCCTGAAAGTGCGCTCCACGTACCGTGACAAGCTCCGTCAGCATCAACTGGAGATGATGGAGCAAGGACTACAGCCTGATCCTCAGTGGCAACCAGAAAAAGATTCTGGAGAGGAGCGGCAGATGCTCTACTTCTACGGCAAGGACGTCAAAGAAGCGATGACAACAAAATTGATGGAATGGACACCGGAAAACGATGCGCAGTTGGAAGAACTACGTGAGCAGAATCCCGACGCGAGCACCGAAACACTCGTATTGAAGATCCGAGAACAGGACACGAACGTTCGCAAACGCTACGCCAACCATATGCAGCAATTTGAAGACGGCAGTAACGAGTATCGGGAGAAAGTGCAAAAAACTGAACCAAAATTTTGGAATAGACCCACGGAAAAAAAGAAAGCTCCTGAGCCGCGTAAGGGCATGGGGGCAGCGGAACCACCGCGTGAGAGCGTTGCTCTTGTGGAAGCGGAAAAACCGGAGCAACAGTCTGCTGGTTGGGACGTCTGGAGGCGGCTCAAGTCCATTGGAAGCACGTTCACAGCTGCCATGGCGCTCATGGTTGCAGAAGCAGGAACAGCGTCTGCGGATCCTCCCAAAAAGTTAGAGACAGCAGAAATCACAAAGCTTGCGAAAGATCTTGGACGTACCGAGTATCCCAAGCGCGCCGTCGCACACAAGGAATTATTCGATCGCTTGGATTACGAATCGATGCTCTTGCTC
>CAYGDS010000186.1:0-1828 GCA_964348595.1 uncultured Gammaproteobacteria bacterium
GAGCCCGCTTTGTGCGCGCGCGACATAGGGCCTACCCGTCAGGGTGTACCAATCCGCCGGGTTGATTGAAGCTGCGCGGACGCGTACCAGCACGCCATCGTCCGTGAGTTCCGGCTTTTCAATTTCCTGAAATTCCACAACTTCAGGCTCTCCATATGTGTTTCTGACCGCTGCTTTCATGCGCTCACTTCCTTTCCCTGGTCGCCACTAACTGTGAGGACGACATTTCCCGTCTTCTGTTGCGTTTCCACATAGCGAGTCGCCTCGACGACTTCCTCCATGGGATAACTCCGATCGATGACCGCCCGGTACCTCCCCGTTTCGATGAGTCCCTTGAGGAAGAGGACGTCACTCTTCGTGTACCGAGGCATCCCCATCCTCACCCGCTTCCTTCCGATTCGCGAGGTCCACAGAATCAGCGCGAGGTTCTCGATCATGAACCGCCCCAAATCGGTTGCGATGTACACTCCGCCTGGCCTCAGCGATCCCTTGCAACGCAGGAACGAGGTCTTGTCCACAGCGTCGAGAATGACATCGTATGTCTCGCCATTCTTGGTGAAATCTTCCTGCATGTAGTCGATAACTTGGTCGGCCCCGAGCGATCTCACGAGCTCGACGTTCTTGGTGTTACAGATCGCCGTGACGTGGGCGTCGAAGTACTTGCCCAACTGCACCGCGGCCGTGCCACAGGAACCGGACGCACCATAGATGAGGATCCTCTGCCCTGTTGCAAGATCCGCCCGTTTTAGGGACGCCAGGGCCTGGATCGCTCCATCACACACCGCCGCGGCCTCTGCGAAAGTTATATTGGTCGGCTTGTGTTCCAATGCGGCACTCTCGCGCATGCAGATGTACTCGGCGTGCGCACCAAATTTGTTCGGACTGATTCCAAAGACATGGTCACCGACCTTGAACAGGGTGACGGCTCGACCAACTATTTCGACTTCTCCGGACAACTCGATGCCAAGGATCTTTCGCTTTGGCCTGAGGACACCGGCAAAGAAGCGCCAGATGAACGGCTTGGCTTGGCGTATAGCGCAATCCGTCCGGTTGACCGTGGTGGCGACGACCTTGATCAGAACTTCGTCATCAGTGGGTATCGGTCGCTCAACGTCTTGAACTCGTAGAACTGATGGTGGCCCATATTTGTCGTGAACAACTGCTCTCATGTGTTGATTTCCATTCTTCTGTCCCCACTAACAGTCAGGACGACGTTTCCTGTTTTCTGTCCTGTTTCGACGTACTTGGTTGCGTCGACGACTTGTTCCAAGGTGTAACAGCGATCGACGACCGCCCGATACTTTCCCGCCTCAATTAGTTCCTTGACGAAAAGAACATTTGCCTTCGTGTACTTCGGCATCACGAGCAGCACTTTTTTATCTCCGAGCCATCGAGTCAATAGAGCCAGGAGCGGAACGTGCCACATGAACCCAGCGTCGGTTTCGATGTAGATTCCGCCCTGATTTAGTGATCGGCGGCAGCGCCTGAATGAGTGCTTGCCGACCGCGTCGAAAATGGCATCGTACGTCTGGCCGTTCTTGGTGAAGTCTTGCTTTGTGTAGTCGACTACCTCGTCGGATCCCAGTGATCGCACGAGTTCGACGTTTTTGGTATCGCATACGGCTGTGACGTGAGCGCCAAAGTTCTTGGACAGTTGCACCGCAGCGGTGCCGATAGAACCGGAGGCGCCGTAGACGAGGATGTTCCGCCCCTGCCGTAGATTCGCATGCGTGAGACCGGCCAGTGCGGTGATCGCTCCATCGCAAACCGCTGCCGCCTGTTCGAAGTTCATGTTGGTCGGCTTGAGTGCAAGCGCGCCGCTTTCTGT
>CAYGDS010000187.1:0-1826 GCA_964348595.1 uncultured Gammaproteobacteria bacterium
ATCCTCGGCTGGCCACAAGCGATAAGTGCTCAGGTGAAACAATCTCTTTAAGCTCCCGATCAACCTTTCCAAGATCAAGCGTTCTGACCGTCTCCCCGAGGGCCTCTTGCAGGAACTGTGCACGTATTTCCTCCAGTGCATAGGAGAAGTCTATTTGCAATTGAGATGAAGGAAGTTTGATCGACACTTAGGCCACTCTGACCACGCGATGAAACAACGAACCCAAGCGACTTGCGGCAAGCTCAACGTACTCGGGGTGTAGTTCGATACCGACGTATCGACGTTCCAATTCGTCGCAAACGACACCGACAGTACCAGAACCAAAGAAAGGATCGAGAACAAAGTCTCCAGGCCTCGTCGCCGCAAGAACGCAAGGGTAAATCAGCGAGGGCGGAAAAGTAGCAAAATGATTGTCTGGAATAGGTTGAGTATTGATGCTCCAAACCGATCGACGGTTTCTGCCGTTGACTTCAAGCACAGCTTTGTGGTCGTAGTAATAACGCTCATTTTTGGACAAAAGAAATACATACTCATGGGCGCGTGTGGGCCTATCCTTGACACTCTCTGGCATTGCATTGGGCTTATGCCAAACGATGTCACTGCGCAAATACCACCCGTCCTCTTGAAGACGGAATGCTAATCGCCACGGAATTCCCATTAGATCTTTTGGTTTCAGACCTTCCGGCGTATCCGGTCGCACACTCATTGCACGTGCTACGTTCTTCTTGTCTGGCGCCCTCCAACCACGATTGCCGCTCGTATAGCCATCTCCGATATTCAACCAAAGCGTTCCGTCATCCTTAAGAACGCGCTTGATCTCGGAAAAAACCGCGACAAGCCGATTAAGGAACTGCGGGAGAGATTCTTCCAAACCGAGTTGCCCCGAAATCTTGTAGTCCCTCATACCCCAATACGGGGGCGATGTAACTACCGCCTGGATACTATTCGAAGGTAGACGCGTTAGTATCCGGAGCGCATCTCCCTCAAATATGCACGAATCGTGCAAATAAATCGGCGCAGGCTCACGTACCTTGGTATGTTTCATTGCGCTAGTATGCCTTTCCTCTACATCCTTTGCGACCTTTGCGTTAAAGCTTTTAGGTTTTTACTCCCAAAGCAGCGAGGGCGGCGGCGCGTTTGCCGCGCGCGGCTTGGTTCACCTGCGTGTACAGGTTCCCGCCGTGGCTGTCCATTGCGACCAGCAGCGGGCCGAAGCCCTTGACGCGGAACTTCCACAGCGATTCGGGATTCAGGTCGTCGAGATCGACCTCCTCGATCTGCTCGATCCACGTGGTCTCGAGCGCTGCGGCGCCGCCGATGACCGCCAGGTATGCGCCGCCCAGGCCCCTGAATGCCGCCTGCGACGCGTCGAACAATCCGCCCTTGCCGATCACGATGCGCACGCCGTACTGCTCCATCAGCGGCCGCGTGAAGCGTTCCATGCGCGCACTGGTGGTGGTGCCGATGCAAATTGGCGCATAGCCCGACGGATACGCTGCGGTCTCGCCCATCCACTTCACGTTCGGCGCCGTGTGGATCACCGCGTGCCCTTTGAGATCGAAGCGCGTCGTGCGGCCGCGATCGAACATGTGGATCAGCGTCGCATCGCGGATGCCGTAAAGCGTGCCGTTGAGCGTGGCCGTATCGTTGACCTTGAGCGCGCGCACCTGCGCCTCGGTCACCGGCATGTTGAAGTCATAATGAGCCATAGGAAATCCGTGAGATCGTGAGACGGTGAGGTCGTGAGGTCGTGAGGTCGTGAGATGGGTGTTCGCCCTCACGCTCTCGCGCCCTTACGCCCTCACGCTTTTCGATGTTTCCCTTTG
>CAYGDS010000188.1:0-1825 GCA_964348595.1 uncultured Gammaproteobacteria bacterium
GGCGGCGCCGTCCCGGCGCATCGGCGGGGCGGAGAAGGGATAGAATCTACCCCGAGCGCAGCAGGCGCACGCCTTCGTCGCGCTCGAAGAGATAAAGAAGGATTCTCAGCGCCCGGCCGCGCGGGGTCTTCATAACCACTGATTCGGCCATAAACAAAAAATGCTGTCGTTGAGCGTCAACTGATCCAACCCTTGATGACGTTCGGGGGGACTCTGAGTAAGTTGAACACGCATACAAATACAACTTGTATATCAATGAGTTGCCGAAACCGCCACCAAATCGCTTCGGAACGCCGAATATGCGCGGATACCATGGCTTGTCGTCCGCTGGGCAATGACGCACTTTATCTGCCATACGGAGTATGGCTTGACGGGGACGCCGGAATGTTCTCTCTTTGTTCCAAATGAAGCCCGAGCGCATCCGTGACCCGATCCACGACATTATCGCCTTCGACGATCACAGCCCCGTGGACGAGGTCGCTTGGAAGCTCCTTGAGACTCCGGACATGCAAAGGTTGCGTCGGATCAAGCAACTCGGCGTGTCGGAGTTCGTTTATCCTTCGGCAAGCCATTCTCGTTTCGCGCATTCGATCGGTGTGTTTCACAATGCCCGTAGGCTCGTGGGTTTGATTAAACGCGAGATCGATGAGAAGCGCGTTCCTGGTGTGTACGATGAAAACCGAGCGAAGGTCGCGTTATTCGCGGCACTGCTTCACGACATCGGACATGGCCCGTTTAGTCACGCGTTCGAGGCAGCCAGAAAAGCGCTTGCCGGACCGGGGAAGGAAATTCGAAAGCACGAGGGCTTCAGTGCCGGGATGGTTTTGGACCCAGACGGGGAGATCAGGCCGATCCTGCAAAGGGCTGAAGTGAATCCCGTGGACGTTGCGAACATGATTCAAGCCGAAACACCAACCGACATGTACCATGCGGTGGTATCGAGTTCCTTCGACGCCGATCGCCTCGACTATCTTGCGCGCGACCGCTACATGACGGGAACGGGAACTGGTGCGATCGACCTCGGCTGGCTCATGGCCAATATCCGCGTGGCCAGTATCGATGTTTCAGCCGACGATGGCGAAGGAAATTCGATCCACACCCTCAGCTTTTGCCTCTACTACAAGGCGCGCGATGCCGCCGAGGATTTTCTGCTTGCGCGCTATCGGCTTTACACCAATGTCTATTTTCACAAAACCACCCGCGGCTTCGAGCAACTTATTTCCGCTTTCTTTCGTTTTATTGCCCGCGGCGTGGAAAAGAGTGGTGGTGTAGCTGGCATCGCACTCGATCATCCGATTGTACGGTTTTTTCTGCCGAACGGCGAAAGTCTTGCGAACTACTGTGCGTTGGACGATACCGTGGTATGGAGCGCAATTCATGGGATTGCGGCGGCTGGCGAAGGACAATCAAGAGACATCGCACAGCGCATTCTCAATCGGCGTAGACCGTACTGCTTGGATGTACAGAATAAGTTTCCCGAGGCTTCCGACTGGCAACGGCGGTTGAAGAATCAATTGAACGATAAATTTAAGAAACAAATGGGCGAGAGCGTATTTCGTGACACGGTCAACCTCTCAATTTATGGCGAAATCGGAGCTGATGAACGTAAGGCGCAAAAACGATTGATGATCCAAATGGCCGATGGCGGGATCAATGAGATAACCAAGTTCGAGGATGCGACTATCACCGCTTCAGATCGCGAACGTTCGTTCGATCGTTATTATTTTCTTAATGAAAACGAGTATCAAATGGCGCAAACCACAGTCGGAGATTTGCGCCGAAGGAGGCGCCTCTGATGGAGCCCGCGTCAGCGCTGGCACGGCAG
>CAYGDS010000189.1:0-1456 GCA_964348595.1 uncultured Gammaproteobacteria bacterium
GGTGAAGGGATGCCCATCGACGGTGATAATAGCAAGAATCGTGACTATCCGCTTCATAAGCGGACGCCAGATCCTCACTCAAAAACCTCCCTATATCCTGCTCGTAATACCTCTGCTTGGCATAGGTCAGATCGCTTTCACTGTCATACTCATGCCCGGTTAATTTCCTCTGTTCTGACTCTCCACTCGTGATGTTTATCCTCTGTGTCCCAAAGGGATAATAATCCGCTATCTCCACAAGGAGTGAAGCCCGCGTGCTTCTTTTTTACTGTTCACGATGCTACACTCCGGCCCAGATGCTCTCTGTCAGAGAGCGCGGAACTACTTACGGAGGACCCCTATGGGAACCATATCAGGCCGTCCCAAGGGACGGTTTCTGCTTGCGGCACGATACTACAGCATCGAGCCGCTCGGCATTCTCTACCTCCTCGGATTACTCCGAGACATGGGCTGGGAATGCGAAGTCGTGTTGATTAAGGAGTTCGATTTCGAGCCCCTGTATGAAACAATCCTGACCTTTAAGCCCGACATCGTCGGCTTCCAGATTTGGACCGGCTACCATCTTCAAGCATTCGCGGCCTGCGATCGCGTACGGAGCATGGGCGTCCCCGTCGTCATTGGTGGCCCCCACGCGACGTATTTCGGACCCGACTGCGCCCGTCATGCCGATTGGGTCGTTCGCGCAAGCGGCTTCGGCCTCTTGCGTAAAATCCTCGAAGGCACGCTCCCGAAAGGGGCTCACTTCGATGTCAGCGGCCGAGCAGATGTATTTCCACTTCCCGATCGCGATATTGTGTACCGGAAGTATCCGGAGCTTGGCGCAAGCCCCATCAAAAGCATCTTCGCTTCGGTGGGATGTCCATTCACGTGTACGTACTGCTACGCCCCCTCCTTCAACCAGATGCACGGCGGATTTATTCTCACCGTGCGTTCGGTCGATGAAATCATCCAAGAAGCCCGCGACATCCTCGCGCGCTGGCCACTCAAGATGATCTACTTCCAAGACGATATCTTCGGCTATAACACCAAGTGGCTCGAGGAGTTCTCGGCACGTTGGCCTCGCGAGGTTGGTGTTCCGTTCCACTGTCAGATCCGCTTGGAACTCGCGCGACATAGCGCGGGCGATAAGCGGCTCGATCTCTTCAAGCGGGCGGGGTGCACGGGTATAACACTCGCCATCGAGTCCGGAAATGCATTCCTCCGTGACCGAGTCCTCTTCCGACACATGCCGGACGACCTCATTCTCGAAGGATGCAAGAAAATACTCGACCGTGGCATGAGCTTGCGTACCGAGCAGATTCTCGCGGTGCCGTTCAGCAGCATAGAGACGGACCTCTCGACACTTAAGTTCAATAACGAAATAGGACCGACCATGGCCTGGACCTCTATTCTCGTCCCGTACGCGGGCACGAACATGGGGACCATCGCCACGAACTTCGGATTCTACGCAGGAAAC
>CAYGDS010000189.1:1466-1822 GCA_964348595.1 uncultured Gammaproteobacteria bacterium
AACGACGACATCGCGGAAAGCTTCTTTGACCGCAGCGTCTTGCATCATCCGGCGGGAGGCCCTCGCGATATAGAGCCCATCGTTGAAAAGCTCGGTATTCCAGCGAGTGCCAAAGAGGACCTTCAACCGCTCAAAGACATGGGCACCCTCCGCGAAGGAGGCACTGCCCGCGTCCTCTATCGGGGCGAGCAAGTCGGTTCAATCGCGTATCTCGATGCACAGGAAAATGAACGCTACTGCAGCGACATCATTCGCCTGCAACGACTCTTTAACTTCCTCGCAAAAGTGCCCGACGCCGAGGCACTCAGCAGGAAGCTCCTCTCCGCCCCCACAAGTGAGTGGGGTTGGAAAATGAT
>CAYGDS010000190.1:0-1799 GCA_964348595.1 uncultured Gammaproteobacteria bacterium
GGGAGCGGTACCGGCGGTGTTTTCGTTTGTCGCTACGAAAGGCAGCTTTTACGCACAGCTTCAGAGGGTTAAATCTGGAGCAGCACAACAAGAATGCTTCGGATCCAACGTTCCCATGCAAATTAAAGCCTTGGGGAATGCAAATGCGCTACCCGTCCCTCTTAGATCCATCTCCTACCCAATCACCGTCATCGACTCCGATGGCTCTCCGCCAGGCTCCCCATCGATCGCAGGTTCCGGAGCGTGCGTCGTCGGCACGCCATATAGCATCACCATGTCCGCTACCGACTCCGACAACGATCAGATCCGGTATGGCATCGACTGGGATGCCAACGGTATGCTCGATCAGTTCGTGCCATCGAGCGGGTTTGTTTCATCTGGCACGTCACAGACGGCTTCAAGAACCTACGCCACAGCGGGCGCGAAGACCGTCAAGATTCTCGCTCAAGACGATGAAGGGCTCACCTCGGGGTGGTCCACGTTCTCATTCTCCTGTACGGGCGCCTCGATACACCAAGCGGCATTTTTCGACGGGGGCACCAATTCGGGCACGGGAAGCAACGTGGATAGTTCAAACTCTGACGCTTGGCCTTCCTCCAACATTTCAATACGCGCCATCCCCTCCCTCGTTCGACCCAATCAAGTCACGCGTATCCGCTGGAGTGCCTCCCACGTTAGCCGATGCTCTGTGACAGGCTCTAACAACAACGCCTTCGGACCCTTCAATGCGAAAAAGAACGGGATCGTCACCAACGAACCCGACGGGACCGACTCCGTTCCGATCTTCCAACAGACGACGTACACGCTCACCTGTGTCGATACAGATGGCAGCACGCTGACGCAATCTACGACGGTTAGTATTAATCCTGTGTGGAATGAGGATTAAGATATACTTGAAGCATCAAGGAAATTTTTTGTTGAACTAAGATTATGTACACGTATATTACAAAAAGACTCTTGCTCTCAACGCTACTTTTAGTAGGCGTCATGTGTTCTGTCTCTCTGGTGTTCGCGCAAATCGATCCTGATCTCGAGCTTGAATCCGGCGCGCCTCAAGGTACTGTCAACTGTTTTGATTACTATCGCTTTGGTTCGGTACAGGCAAACATAAGCGCCCAGACCTCCTCGGCAGTTTCCGGAACGCCCGTGACATTCACCGGAACTCTCACAAATGAGAATCCGTATCCGATCATTGATGGTGCGCTGTATGTAAAAGTATTTCGCCTTCGGGATAATCCAGCGCAGAAAAACGTCAATGGTCCGTACGTCATCGACCAGTATTTCGTGCGGGAAGGCATTGCATTGCCCGCAAACAGTCGGACGCCCATTCTATTTACATGGGACATTCCGAGTTTTACCCAAAGTGGCGAATACGAAGTCGCGACGTTCTTCACGACTTCGAAAAAATACAATCTGCTCGGCCTCTCGTTTACCGACGATGTAGTCGGTAATCGAGCAGGTTTTAGCGTTGTCGGGGAACAACAAGACGTTGTTGAGTTTGACAAAGACAAGGTCAAAGTTGCCGGCGAATCGTATCGTTTCGCAGCGTTCCCCCCACGCGTCGACAAAAACGCTCCAGTTCCCGTGGAAGCGGTCGTGCGGAATACGACCGGCACGAACGCGATCGCATCCGTGCGCTGGCAAGCATATGCGTGGGACGCTGGTCGTGCGGAGAACATCATCGATCGGAAGGAGGTGAGCATACCGGTACAAGCGAACAAAACCGCCGCCCTATCCTACACGCCCAACGATGTGCGCTATCCCGTCTATCTCGTCGTCGGCACCCTTACATGGCAAAA
>CAYGDS010000191.1:0-1761 GCA_964348595.1 uncultured Gammaproteobacteria bacterium
ACTCAACGACGAGGGGAATGCGGCCGATCCGGGATTCAATTGCCTGCCGCTGGGTGTCCCTCGAATGGGACCTCCGAGCAAGATCGTCCAGACAGCGAACGAGATGATTTTCTTGTACGCGTCGAAGAACATCTTCCGATTGATCCCGACGGATGGCCGTCCCCGGGATCCAATCAAGTCCGAAGACCCGACATTGATGGGAGATTCGTCGGGCCGGTGGGAGGGCGACACGCTCGTGATCGAAGTGATTGGATTTGTTGACACCAGCTGGCTGGATAAGCCCGGCTATTTTCACAGCCATCAGATGCGAGTGACAGAACGATTGCGTCGCGACGGTGACACCATTCATTACCAGGCGACAGTGGAAGATCCGGAGGTCCTCGAGAAACCGTGGGTCATGAATCCGGTCGTTCTCAGGCTGAACTCTGACCCGAACGAGACGCTGTGGGAAGACCCGCCTTGCATCGAGAACGATTTGGAGCACCTGGTCACGAAGGAACATCACTGACGCCGAGATGCCCATGCCTCGGCGTTGCGCTGCTCGCTGGCAGGGATTTGTCTATCCATGAGGGAAGCAGAAGCAGATGCGAACGAAGACGTTGATCAGCATGACCCTTGCCGTCCTTTCGATGCTGAGCAGCGGCCCTTTGGGTGCGCAGCAGAAAGAATCCGCGACGGCAGTCGCGCCTGATCTGAACCAGACGCTGCGCGATGCCGCGGACGCGCTAGGAATGCTGCGCGGCCCACTGGAGCAGGATTCCATCTTGACGATGGAACTGTGGGCCACGGGGACCATGTACGCAGTTGGTCAGGCGTTCCATCCAGGTGGGCCGTGGCCCGCGTTCAAGCTCACGTCCTATCATGGCGCGATCAGCTATGACCCGCCCGGCGCGATGCGGGTCGCTCTCACGCGGACCAATCCCGATGGCCCTGTTCAGGGAGGCGGCGGCCTCCCCCTGGCCGCACCACAGCAGCAGATTCAGGTCGTCGCCGGGAAATACGCCTGGAACGAAGCCAGATACGGCATGGATGCAACGCCGGCCATGCCGACGGCTCCTGACCGTCTCGTGCAGGTGTGGATCACGCCAGCCGGTCTGATCAAGGCCGCTCGGCAGGCGGGCAGCAAGGCCACGGTATCGGTTGAGCGCGGCAAGGTCGTGCTGAACTTTGTCATGGGCACCATGCCTGTCAAAGCGACATTGGACAGCAATAATTTTGTCGAACGCGTTGAAGCGCGCGTCGACAATGCCGTGCTCGGCGATACGCTGCTCGAAGTGACGTATTCAGATTATGCCGACTGGAACGACGAGTTGTACAAGAGCGATGTGTTGTCCCCCAGGCGCATCGGGCAAAAGCTGGGCGGATTCCCCGTGCTGGATCTCATGATCAGCAAGACCGACACCTACAACCCTTACGTGGTATTCCCCGTTCCCGCAATCGTCAAGAAGGACGCGGCTCAGCCGACGGCAGCGCCGCGAGTCGATGTGCAGAAAATCGCTGAGGGGGTCTATTACCTGACGGGCGGCACGCATCACAGTGTCGCCGTCGAATTCAGGGATTACGTCGTGTTGATTGAGGCGCCGCAGAGCGACGACCGCGCCGCCGCCGTCATCGAGACCGTCGCGAAGACCATCCCCAAAAAGCCGATCCGGTATGTCGTGAACACCCATCATCATTTCGATCATGCCGCCGGGCTGCGTGCGGCGGTGGCCGCCGGCTCGCGGATCGTGACGCAGGCGGCCAGCAAGACGTACTTTGAAA
>CAYGDS010000192.1:0-1757 GCA_964348595.1 uncultured Gammaproteobacteria bacterium
CTCCTCGACGCCACCCCTCGCGCTTGATTCAGCCGCTTTGCTTTTCGATCCGACACCCCCATGGGCGACCTCAGCCGCTCAGCCTTTGCCGTTTCCATATTTTGCCCTCCTCGCGCGCAAGCCCCTGCTCGACAATTAGAAGCATCAAGCGTACTCTCCCACTGCCGGCTTTAAAGGCGGCGAATAGGCAGTCTAATCAATCGTTCAGCCCGGAAAAGGTCTTCCGGCGGCAATAGCCTTTTGATAGCCTGCTCGGGTTGAAGACCACGCACTATTTCGATGCCATCAGAGGCCGCTCGGATCGTGCAAGCATCAAGGAGGAATGGATTCTTCGCGCGATTCACGAGCCGATTCGAGAAGAGGTGCAGCCGGACGGTCGTATTCGGCGGTGGACTCGCGTTCCGGAGATGGACGGGCGTTTTTTGCGAGTTATAGTCCTGAGTGACGGCGAGACTGTCCACAATGCGTTTTTTGATAGGCGATTTAAAGACCCGACATGAAAGTTCAATATTTCGAGGACACAGACACGTTGCACATCATCTTTCGGCCTCACGATCCGGTCGAGACGCGCGATTTGGATGAGGATATTCTCCTTGATCTCGACGAGGATGGTCGCGTGTGCAGTATGACCTTAGAGCACGCGCGACAGAAGATCGGCGACCCAGAGGTTCAGTTCGAACACATCAAGGCCGGACCAAACGCTGCACCGAATGGCGGCCCAGCGGCGTCAGTTGATAGTCCGAACACTCCCGGTGGGCCGCCATCGGTGAGCTGACACGTTGGCCTTGAAAGCGCAAAATGCGTATTCCGTATGCTCTGCTTGTGGTGGTGGTCCTGCTGACGTCCTGTGCAAAGGAGAGCAAACGTGCCGTACTGCGGGTTGAAGTAAATGCAACGGCGTGGAGGGAATACGTGAGTCCTCCAGGGTCGTTTGGCGGCTGGTGGCCGCCGATTGTCTGGCTGGATGAATCTACGAGATCCAGGTTCTTTACCAACGCGCTCCGAGTAAGCTTGGAGACAGCTGAGATGGATCCAGATATCAAGGCAGAATTCCAGTGGGAAGATCGTAACGAGACCAATGCCATTCTTTTTCTCTCCACAAGACATTCAGAGCCGCACCGAGTGGCTCAGGTGGCAAGCAACGCTTTTCTTCTCTGGTTGAATGAGCGCCCCTTTTCGGACACAATGCGTGTTTGCGCACCATGACTGGGATCGGGCGTGAAGAGTCGGCCACATCGAGCCACTGATGAAGTACTCGCCGAACCAAGCGCTCCAGGCAACGCCGGTTGGCGCTGCTCTTGTAGTCGGGCGTCGCAGATCCGGCGTGCCTGAGCTTCATCGTTAGGTGTCATGGCGCACACGCGAAAATACGTAGCCGTTTTTACCGTCCTCGTCTTACTACTCGTTGCTTACGTGATCTCGATCAGTGTTCCCGCCGGCCCTCGGCCATCCAAGCTTTCGGTAGTGTTTGTCGGGATGACGAACAACCCAACACGGCTGATTGGGCCGGCACGAGTTGAGGTATGCCAAGGCGCAACCGGCCTTTGCGCGATGTTTTGGGTTACAAACATGGCAACCAACCAGTTCATCTGGTTCAAGACAGCCTCGGTGGAACGGAAGACTGAGACGGGATGGCAGCCTTTCGTTCCAAGTAGCGGTTCCTGGTCAGCCATTGAGGGCAGCGTCTGGCAGCCAGGATACGGTTGTTTTTACGCGGTTGGCTGGCCACTTGGTCTTTCGACGAATGCGTCATGGCG
>CAYGDS010000193.1:0-1040 GCA_964348595.1 uncultured Gammaproteobacteria bacterium
CTCACGCGAGGGGATGGATGCGCGGCTTGACTACCTGTTCATCGACGAGGCGGGCCAAATGTCGCTCGCCGACACAGTGGCGATGGGCACAGCCGCGGAGAACCTTGTGTTGCTTGGCGACCCACAGCAGCTCCCCCAGATCCGACAGGGCGTGCACCCGGCCGATGCGGGCTGCTCGGCGCTTGAGCACTTGCTCGTTGGCTCGGCCACGGTTTCGGAAGACCGGGGGATCTTCCAGGAAAGCACGTTCCGCATGCACCCGGACGTTTGTGGTTTCATCTCGGCGCTGGCGTACGACGGGCGCCTGCGGAGCGCAGACGGCCGTGAGCGCCAGATCGTCATTTCTCGCGGCTTCTCGGGCACGGGTCTGCGTTTTATGCCGGTAGACCACGAAGGGAACGTGCAGCAGTCGCGTGAGGAGGCGGAGACGGTTAGGAAAGAAGTGAACGTGCTGCTCGATGGCGGTACGTTCACGGATGTCGAAGGCGCAAGGCGTCTGCTCACGCCGGCCGATATCCTCGTCGTCGCGCCCTACAATATGCAGGTCCATCGCCTGCGTGAGGTGCTGCCTCAGGGCGTCGAGGTCGGCACCGTGGACAAGTTCCAGGGCCGCGAGGCGCCTGTCGTTTTTTTCTCGATGGCGTCATCGAGCGGCGAAGACGTCCCGCGCGGGCTGGAGTTTCTCTTCAGCCGTCATCGCTTCAACGTTGCCATCTCCCGCGCGTGTGCGTTGGCCGTGGTCGTCTGCAGCCCGAAGCTGCTGGACGTGCGGTGCAACACGTTGGGCCAGATGCGTCTGGTCAACAACCTTTGCCGCTTTGCCGAGACGGCTCACGCGGTCAGGCCCCTTGCCATATGACGGACGTGCACCGCATGAGCGGCGACATCTTGCGGTAAGCTCAGCTACGTTCGGATGCAGATTACTCCCCATCATGCGAAGTACTTCGCGCACGGATCTCACGCGTCGGGCTAGCTCTGTAAGAGCCTCCCTGCCTTCATCAAGTCGATACGACATCAAGACTTGAATGAATGGCGGAGAA
>CAYGDS010000193.1:1050-1735 GCA_964348595.1 uncultured Gammaproteobacteria bacterium
GGTGACGGCGATGGCCTCGATCCAGACGTTCGGGCCCACCTGAAGATCGGGGCCTGCGCCCGGCTTCTTGCGGGCCGACCGGAACGATTGGCGGAGAAGGGCACGCACGATCCAAACTTTGGGCGACCGCTTTCCGGACTGCATTCGTGCCATGAGCTTGTACAAGTCAAAACAACGTGTCGCCGACCACGGGGAGGTATTCACGCCTTCGTGGATGGCCGAGGCGATGCTCGACCTCGTCAAGGGCGAGACAGAGCGCATTGACTCCCGGTTCTTGGAGCCGGCGTGCGGCAGCGGGAACTTCCTCGTCCGAATCCTGCAGCGCAAGCTCGCCGCCGTCGAACTCAAGTTCGGGAAATCTGACTTTGAAAGGCGGCACTTCTCCCTTCTCGCTGTGATGTGCACTTACGGGATTGAGCTCTTGGCGGACAACATCGCCGAATGCCGCGCGAATATGCTGGAGATCCTTGCCAACTACCTGAATCTCAAGGAGTCGGAGGACGTCTATCGAGCCGCTTCGTACGTGCTGTCGCAGAATCTCGTCCACGGTGATGCTTTGACGATGCGCACCAGCGGCGGCCAGGCGATCACCTTTGCCGAGTGGGGTTACCTCGGCAAAGGAAAGTTCCAGCGTCGCGATTTTCGGTTGGACATCCTTACCCAGATGTCGTCCTTCAGTGAGCAC
>CAYGDS010000194.1:0-1728 GCA_964348595.1 uncultured Gammaproteobacteria bacterium
CGAGGCGCTGGCCGGCCACCTGAGCCGCCGGGACTTCTACCTCGCCAAGCAGCAAAATCACACTTAGCTAACTCGGCTCAAGTGATGATTCACATGCAAAAAAAGACGGTCAGGGTGAGCTGACCGAAGGTGGGGTCGAGGTCGGGAGTTGGTTCAGGGCCGGGTGAGGAGCGAACGGATCGCGAGGCGCATCTTGTCGTCGAGCATGATCGAGATGTTGGGATCGCCGTCGTGTCCCGTGCCGGGGCAGGGGATGTTCAGGTGGGCTCCCGATCGGATCCACAATCCTTGCCCCGCTGACGTACCGCCGTAGCGGGTGATGAGCGAATGTCCGCTCCAGCTCGAGATGTTCGTGAGGCCGAACGCGCCCTTGAGCTGCTCTTCGGTGAAGCTACGGCTACCAGATGTGTCCTCACTCCTCGACAGCTTCACTTTCCAGTTCACGGCGTAATACTGTTCGCCCGCCGTGTCTGGCGCACAACGCATGATCGTTAACTTTGCTGCAGGCGCCGTGAGGACCACGCACTCATCCGTCACTTGGACCACACGCATCTTCATGCCGTGCTGATGGAACCAGTCCGGTTGGTCGCACTCCATGAGGGCGGGCAGCTCTGCATTGGTGTCTAATTCAGCGGTCACGAGAACCTCCTTCGTCGCGTTTGATGCGATGATCACACCCTAGGAGGATTGAAGAGCCATGTCAATAGCGAAAAGAAAAAAACGGGCAGATTGCTCTTGCCCGTAGGGGAGTGGTCTAGTTGTCGAGTGGTCGAGTTCGGGTCGCACCTACGCGAGGCCATTCTCGATCGCGGCCGCGAGTGCCGTGCGCAGGTCGCCGTAGGTGGCGGCTTCGAAGGGGATGTATACCCGCAAGTAGCAGATTCGGCACAAGAGGACGTCGTGTTCCTGCGTCGCTCGCAGGCGGCTCATGCCTCCGCGACAGAATTCGTGGATGCCTTCAAAGGCGTTG
Organism: uncultured Gammaproteobacteria bacterium; assembly: GCA_964348595.1. Classification (GTDB taxonomy): domain Bacteria; phylum Patescibacteriota; class Patescibacteriia; order 2-12-FULL-60-25; family 2-12-FULL-60-25; genus CAYGDS01. The sequence goes on from CAYGDS010000194.1 coordinate 971, forward strand.
ATCGTCGCCAAGTCCGAGTCCCGGGTATGCACCGGTTCCTTCGAACCGAATCCGTGAAAACCGTTCGGTCGCTCGCACAAGTAGTCGCCTCGTGTCGTGAGCTCCATCCGCTTGAGCGGAACGCTTCGCACGATCTCTGCGATGATCACCGTGACGAGCTCGTCGTGAGTCATACCCTTGCCGTCACCGTTGGGTGCTCCAACGAAGGTGACGGCGCGTTCGAGCCAATTGGTTGCGACGCGATTGTCACCATCTCGCTCGAGCACCACCTTGAACGGGCAGTACAAGTTCGTCGGGTGCCCATAGCCTGTTTGGCGAAGGTCTTGGTCGACATCGTGTGCGTAGACGATCCCAGGCACGACGCGTTCAGCTTCGAATCCGGCCGCGTTCACAATATTCACGAGGACTTCCTCCTCGTTCGTCGGGAGCCACTTCAACTCCGGCCATCGCTCTCGGTACTTCAAGGCAAGATCGACGAACGCTTCCGCGATCGCTCTGTTCTCATCTCCCATCTCATCCTCCACGTTCTTCGGGTTTGGGAAAGGCCTATTTGCGTCGTTAGTTAACCGGATGTGTGGGGTGATGTCAAGCCACATGCCCCATCTCGAGGGAGCTGTGTAATGGACTGAGAGATCCTGTACAGGGTTTTGCCTCCTGCTCCCGCTCAAATAAAAAAACCTTGGGCAAATCCAAGATTTTTTCATGGCGGAGAGGGAGGGATTCGAACCCTCGGTACCGGTAAAGGTACACTTGATTTC
>CAYGDS010000195.1:0-748 GCA_964348595.1 uncultured Gammaproteobacteria bacterium
CGCTACAGCTGGGTGGCCGTGCTGGGTCACGATCACCGCTTCCTTGGAGGCCTTGACCCGGTGGATCACCTTGTTCGTATCGTTTTTTAGGGTTACCGTGTTTATGAATGTCATAGCTATATTCCTAGCTATATTATGGCGTGTGTAATGTCTATTGTCAAGGGGGCGATTAAACTCACGTAAGATGTTACCGAACCAGGGGTCGTCAACTCATCTATCGTACTACTGTACCCAAGTACAGTTGGGATGGAGGTCTGATGAGTCCAATGGCCAGGAGAGAATACGTGAGGCATATGCAGGTACGTTATAGGGCGGTCGAAGGCCGCCAGGTGAAAGGCCGTCTGCTCACGGAGGTCAGCGAGAATCTGAGCTGCCACCGGAAACATGCGACTCGGCGGCTCAATGGGAAAATCGTAGACTTGGATAAGCCATGGCGACGACGAGAGCCTATCTACCCGGAGAGGCTGATCCGCATCCTAGAGAAGGTCTGGGAATCGGCGCAGCAGCCGTTTGGGGTTCGCCTCAAAGAGCTGCTGCCGCTATGGTTGCCATGGATCAGGCGGCGTTTTGTTGTCGACAGGGAAGACGAGAAGCAGCTCCTGTCGATGAGCCCTGCCACCATCGATCGACGATTGGCGGGCTACAAGCGCAAGGCAAGCCGCAAAATCTACGGCAAGACCAAGCCTGGGCGGTGGCTGCGCCAGACGATCCCGATTCAGACCGAATCCCGAGACGTGCCCGAGCCTGG
>CAYGDS010000195.1:758-1724 GCA_964348595.1 uncultured Gammaproteobacteria bacterium
GATTGACACGGTGAGCCATTCCGGGGCGTCGGCGGAGGGATTATGGGCCTACACGGTCAATCAGACGGATTTTTTCTCGGGGTGGACCGAATGCCGGGCGATCCTTGGCAAGGGCGCTGAGGAGGTCAAATGCGCCATCGATGAGATGCGGCAAGACCTTCCCTTCGACTTGAAGGGGCTGGATTCCGACAACGGCGAGGAGTTCATCAACTGGGTGCTGGATCGCTACTGCCGGGAGAGCGGTGTTTCGCGTTTCCGAAGCCGGCCATACAAGAAAGACGACCAAGCCCATATCGAGCAGAAGAACTGGACGCACGTGCGCAAGCTCATAGGCTATGACCGTTACGATACGCAAGAGGCGGTGGATGCGATGAACGACCTCTACCGCAAGGAGTGGCGGCTATTCTGCAACATGTATCTGCCGACGATGAAGCTCGACAAGAAGATTCGTGTGGGGTCGAAGATCAAGCGGATCTACAAAAAGGCGATGACGCCGCTAGACCGCCTGCTTGAGTCGGATCAGGGCAATCGCCAGAAGCTTGAGGCGCTGCGCGACTTGCGGGAGAAGCTTGATCCTTTCGAGCTCTCGGAGACGATAGACCGGAAGCTGGCCAGAATTTGGAAATTGGCGGCGAAAGCCGGCCTGCGGCGAGCTGAAAAGCCTTCGCGCAATCCGTTCTGGCGGCATCGGCCCGATTTGTATGAGATGCCGACGGAAGTATTTCTTCCGCTGCGCAACATCACCATCGACCGGATGCGGGAGCAGTGGGCGCACGAGAAGCGGATGAACATGAACTAGGTTACGCACGTTATCCACATTATGCACAGCAATTCACAGAAAGAAAAAGAAGCAAAAAGAAAGAGAACGGCCGGTGACGGCTCTATTCCTTCGGTAACCTTTTTACGTGAGTTGACACGGGGGGGTTCTGTCATTTCTCAGGCCATGGTGGAAAGACAGCATCGCCC
>CAYGDS010000196.1:0-1418 GCA_964348595.1 uncultured Gammaproteobacteria bacterium
GTCTATGGTTTCCGGAGGCAACTGGGACGTATCGGGCAGGAGTTGTCTGATCTCACTTGCCAGCGTCAACGTCCTCGCAGCAACATACTGGGTCGCAGGCCTCCACACGGCCCTGTTTAGGTCAAGGGTCCGCGCGCCCCTAGTAAGCGTCATGATGGACGCTCCGGCGCGTCGTGCGATAAATGCTCCGGGAACGAAGTCATGGGGGGCTGAGCCTTTCAAAGTCAGAACAACATCGACGCGGCCTTCGGCGAGTCGCGCTAGCATTGGGTTTCCTGACAAGTCATAGAATCTGAATTGGTCGGCTGCTTTTCCTGATTGTCTGAGCCAGTTGAGCACGCGTGGCCCCACTTCAGCGAGGGCTTCCACGTGACCCCTTTTCTGTGTATTTACACAAACGGAAGCCTGTTCAAGACTCTTCTGTTTGTCGCTTGGCATCGATTGTGGGACTCGCACTGACAGTAAGCGGGCTCGCGCATCATCAAGGTCGAGGGCATCGACATCGAACGAAAGCCCTCCCCATTTTGGCATTCGAGTCGCCCCGGTCGGCTTGTGAACCGCTATTGGCTCACTGTTGTTTCTGTACTTGAAGGCGTGCCTATCTGCATAAGTGGCGAAGTAGACGCCGTCCTCGGGTATTCCAACAAACGACGCCAGGATGCCGTCCCTCTTCGTATACATCACGACGGCGGAGCACCAGTTCGACAGGCCACGTTCTAGTAGATCAGTGCCATCGATCATGTCGACGAGAATCACGAGTCCGCTGTGCTTATCTGGTTTGGGCGCTTGCGGCTCATGAGGGCTTTCTTCTCCAATGACGAGGGGATTGAATGTATGTAACGCGCGTTCGAAACTCTTCTTTGCTTCCCGCTGTGCGTCCCGATCAATCGCAATTGCGGCCTTTTGTCTTGTACCGATCCGTACCGGACTGAAAGCGTCAACGGGATCGCTATCGACCTGCTTTCGGATGAAATGCTGAACCCGTCTGATGGTCCGAATGGACGAACCGATTAGAAGGGCCAGGTCGTACCGCTGCTTGGCCATCAGTCGGCGCCTCAAAAGGGGTTTGTGGAGATCCGCGTGCGCGTATGATATCCGGACCCGACCGCCGGTGTCATCCGGAGTGACCGTCGAACAGCGCGCTGGAGCCCTCGGCGCATTCGATCGAGAGCGCCGCGGCTCAGCGCTGGGCGTTGCCAGCACAGGCGAACAACGGAAGAAGGAGAAACAAGTGAGCGTCGCCTGGTTCGTAGATGGCGAGTACCTTAACGAAGTGACAGAGCCCAGGAACGACGGCACGCACGGAAGTGACCTCTACACGGTCCCGTTTCGCCTGTCGAAGCCGGTGTCGCATGGCTAGGCTGCAGTGTTCGAGCAAGTGTGGAATCAGCCGCCACGATTCACGACAATGCACAGGC
>CAYGDS010000196.1:1428-1719 GCA_964348595.1 uncultured Gammaproteobacteria bacterium
GAAATCGGATCGTGCTCAATGGCACCACGATCGACGAGGTCCAGCGCGTGCATCGGGACACCCTCATCTTGTGCTTGAAAGAGACCAACCGGCTCGTTGCCGAACACGACAACCGTCAGACGGCCGAGCTCGAGGCACGACAAGGAGCAATGGTCGAACACCGACGTCAAGTCCAAGAAGCGGCGCGAAACATCAAATTCGACGAATGACGGGGCCTACCACCGCATGCACCAGACGCTGGCCGCTTGTGAGGCGCCCAGATGCGTGACATAGCCAGATCAGTTCGCATAC
>CAYGDS010000197.1:0-1718 GCA_964348595.1 uncultured Gammaproteobacteria bacterium
TTTGAGGGCAAACTGGGACTTCTTGATCTGGTCGCGCTTGTCCCATGCGCATTGGGCCTTGTCGTTGGGCGTAGCGCCTTCGATGCCGAACATCGTCGGATTTGCCAGCATGAAGGCATCCTCGAAGGTGCGGCCGCAGGGGCCGCCTTCGGCTTCGGGCCGTTGAAAGGCAATGCGCTTGAGGCCCTTGACCTTTGCCGTATCGTCTTTCGCCAGAAGAGCCGCGGGTAAGCAGTCGCCGTCGTCGAACCAAGTATTGAGACAGGCATTACTCGTGGCTGTTCCCTGATGCACAGGACATGCCTTTCCCCCGGGGGCGAACACGGAGTCGAGATCGGTGATGATGAGGGTCCGCAACTCCAGAAAGTCGAGGAGGTCGAAGAATATGTGCGCGTAGGCGCCGCTGACTTCCATGGTTGTCATGTACTGGCTGGACAGCTTGGGCACGTTGGACTCGGCTTCCTCCAGTTTTTCGATCATCACGGGCAGCAGCAGGCGCTCGCTGGTCCCTTCGATCAGTATGGCCTTGTCGGCGAAGAACAGGTCGCAGCGTGTCAGGGTCAGATACCGTTGGAGAAACCTTCGGTGCTCTTCCGGAGTTTTGCACAGCCCTTCGCGCAGGTCCTTGATCATGGTCTGGCGAACGCCACCCGCGGCGGAGGTCGGGAGAAAATACCGGATTGCCTCGAAGCCGGCCGCATTGGCGATGTGGGAGGAATGCGTCGATACGATAAATTGGGCCGGCCAGGGTAAGGGAGCGCCTTCCTGGGCGCTGAGTTGCTGAGAAATCTTCGACACCTGGCGGATGAACACTTCCTGCATCTGGGGATGCAGGTGAGCCTCGGGTTCCTCGATGAACATGAGGTGGACGCCGGGGGCGGGCTCGTCCGCACGGAAGTTGCGATAGAAGCTGACGATCTGAAGCAGAATGAAGATAAGATTGCGTATCCCGAGTCCGGTATAGGACTCGGGCAGTAGGATTCCGTGATGGCCCGCATATCTCACTTTGGTGTGACGTGAGAGCAGGCGTTCAACGTCGAGCGTCGTCTCCGTCTCCAATTCGGAACCGTCGAGGCCGGGATAGCCGAAGGTTCGTAAAGTGGGCATCAGCTTTTGCAACTCGGCTTTGAAGCCGCCTTGGATCTTCTGCTGAATGTCGCGCACAGCGTCTTGCAGGGCTTGAGCAATGGCTTGGTCGGCCCGATCGGCGGTTGGCTTTTTCGCCGCATTGAAAAGACCTTCCAGGATTTTTGCCAGAACGTCGGTGTCTCCCGACGTGTTGTCGTCAAGCCCGCGCTGAGCATTCACGAATCCTGTGTTCAAAAGAGACCGGAGCGCGCTCACGGTCGTCTGCTTGCGGTTGGTGGAGTCATTGGGGTCTTCGGCCCATAAGCTGGCAACAAACAGAGCGGGTATGCGCTCGCGGAGCACCTGGAAGAATGCCAGCCGGGCTTCGTTGGTCAGTTCGCCGGTCGGCTGGTCGGCAAAGAGCGACTCGATGGCGCCGTCGCGCAACTCGTAACGCGCCACGACGAGAGCCTCATTGCATTCGGGGTTCAGGTCGATCACGAATTCGCTAAGCGGACCAAGATCAGGCTGTTTGGGGTCGTATCGAAACAGGAGTCGCAACTCGATGCTCGGAATCAGAGCGCGAACTTCATCGTCTTGCCGGCCGGCGTTCTTGGCCATGAGCGCTTTGCAAAAGCCATCATATGAGG
>CAYGDS010000198.1:0-1706 GCA_964348595.1 uncultured Gammaproteobacteria bacterium
AAGACGTCGGCAGCGAGTTCAAGACTGGCGAAGAAGAAGGGGAGACGATCCAGGGAATACACCGCCCCCACGCGGCGACCTTGCTACCAAAGCTTGCGCTAGGAGCGCTCCTCATTTTGCTCCCAAGTTTTTTTCTTTTTTCGATCCTCCAACTTGGGAATTTCGGAGCATTCTTTGTCGCTCTGGCTATCGGCTACGGTCTCTATCTCGTCACGAAGACGTTTATCCTTTGGGATGCGCAAGTCTTGCTTCTCACGAACCGACGCATCGTACATATCGATCAGACGGGACTCTGGCGACGCAAGATCAACGAGGTGCCGCTCCGCCTTGTCCAAGCCGTGGAACAAGAAACGCGCGGGCCCTTAGATCGTCTCCTACGTACGGCCAGTCTTTCGATTCGTTCATCAGGAACGGCCCCCCTCATTCGATTCCACGCGCTTCCGAAGGCAGCGGCATTTTCGCGTCGCATGACGGAGTTACGTGATATCATGCCCACCGTATGAAGATCTGGGAACGCCCTACACGGCGTCCATGGGCCAAGTGGTCCGTCGTGATAGCCGCCAATGGCGCCCTCCTGCTTGTGGTAGGCGTGTCCACCGTGCGCGAAACGTATCGGGAGTGGCGCGTGGATCAGGAAATCAACGAGATGCAAGCGCAGATCGAGTCTCTCGAAGGGCGCAAGGTGGCACTGTCCGATCTCGTTCGTCGCATGGAATCTGAGGAAGCGCTCGATCGCGAGGCGCGAACCCGTCTCGGCTTGCGCAAACCGGGCGAGCGCGTCATCATCCTTCGCGGTGGGAGCGCTGATTCGTGGACCGAAACGTCCGTAGCGCCGTCACCGTCGATCGCACAAACACGAAGCAATCCCGAGCTGTGGTTGCGACACTTTTTTCCTCTTCCGAATTAACCTATGGCTTGGAAACCGATCCCAAAACACGTCATCATCATCGCGAGCTCCGTCGTGATCATGCTCGCTGGCGCGTCGATCAGCGTATGGATGGCAGTGTATCGTGCGCACTCAGACGCAACGATCATCCGTTCCATTGCAAGCACATTGTCCCTCCCCGTGGCGCGCGTAGGCGGCGTCAACGTGTCATACGAAGAGTACATGCAACATGTGGATGTGCAACGCGCCTATTTTTCTAGCGAGGCGGCCGTCGCGATCGGCATTGCGCATGAAATTAACAATACGGATCGTCAGGAGGCGCTCGAGCGCGCCATTCGTATGACGGCTGTCGCTCTTGCGGCTGAGAAGGCGGGGATCATCGTGACGGATCTCGATGTCGAGCGCGGCTATACGTATCTTGCAACACGGAGCGCGTCGTCCACGACAGAGGGAGATTTCGCGACCGTTTTGCAAGAGGTTGGCATGACGCAAGAAGTGTTCAAGCGCCTGGTGGTTCGGCCAGCTCTCTTGGAGGATGCGCTCAAATCCCGACGCGTGACCGACACCAACGATCCAGAGGCGTTCGGTAGGGAGCTCGACGCGCTGCTCGCCGCACCGGAAACGAAGAGGTATCTGAGCTTCGACGGTTCTTGATCCCTTGCAACAATCGCTGAATACTGATATTGTTTCGCCCGCAAGCGGGACAACAACAGCCACGCGGGTATCGTATAGTGGCTATTATGAATGCTTCCCAAGCATTAGAGAGGAGTTCGATTCTCCTTACCCGCTCCAGGCCGATGTAGCTCAGCTGGTAGAGCAG
>CAYGDS010000199.1:0-1699 GCA_964348595.1 uncultured Gammaproteobacteria bacterium
TTGGCAGTGCCCGTCGTTCCCGGGATGACCATCTCGGCACGAAATGTTTCAGCCTTTGAAAGATTCGAGAACACACCTTGCAAATAGATCACTTCAGGCGCAATGGACTCGCGTTCCTCAGGCAAATCCCCGGGTGGCGGGGGAGCGGGTTGCTCGCGTTGTTCGTAGATTGTTGGATCGAACGGTTTGGCCTCAGCCTGGATGCCCGGATTTTGCGGCACCTGATCACGCAAGGTACCGGGGGTTTTACATCCGAGGCCAAAAAGCGCGAGCGCTGTGACACCCACCGTCCATCCAAGCCAATGCGTACGCATACCGCATCATTATAGCCGAACGCTTCTCTTTCTGATACAACGGGCACATGTCCGGAACGCTCTACATGGTCGCGACCCCCATCGGGAACTTGGAAGATCTCACGTTTCGCGCGCTTCGTATCTTGAAAGAGGTTGACGCGATCGCCTGTGAGGACACGCGTGTCACGTCTAAGCTCTTGTCACATTACGAGATCAAAAAGCCGCTCGTCGCGTTGCACGAGCATTCGTCCGGAGGATCCGTCGCCCGGATCGTGCGCGATCTTGCCGCCGGAAAATCCATCGCGTATGTCTCAGACGCCGGCACTCCGGGAGTGAACGATCCAGGAGGCAAGCTCGTGGCCGCGTGCTTCGACGCCGGCATAACGATCGTGCCATTGCCGGGGGCCTCCGCGCTCACGGCCGCGATCTCTGCGTGTGGGTTCCCGATGGACGATTTTGTGTACGCAGGATTTGTGCCACATAAAAAAGGTCGAGTGACCTTTTTCTCACAAGTCGCAAGTCGCAATGAGCCAACCGTTTTTCTTGAGTCGACACATCGCATCTCCAAAACCATGAACGCACTCACCGTCGCCTTGTCGCCCGGCCGCCTCGTTTTCGTCGGAAGGGAAATGACGAAGATACATGAGACGCTCTATCGCGGGACGATTGACGAGGTGCGTGCGGGGCTTCAAGCTACGAGTTTGAAGGGGGAGTTTATCATTATTGTTGGACACGCCCCGTCGCCTAGTCGCCTGGTAGATCATTCGGTCACGAGGCGACAAGGCGACAAGGCGTAAGAGTTATGAAGTTCTACCTTACGACACCCATCTACTACGTCAACGACAAGCCGCACATCGGACATGCGTATACGACTGTGGTCGCAGACACGCTCGCGCGGTTCCATCGCTTGCAGGGCGACGACGTGTTGCTCGTGACGGGGACGGATGAGAATAGCCAAAAAAATGTCCAAGCCATGGAGCAGGCAGGGGAGACGAGCATTGCGGCGTATCTCGACCGGATGTCAACTGCATGGAAACAAACCTGGATCGATCTTGGTATTTCCATCGACGACTTCGTTCGTACAACCGAGCCGCGCCATCTCGCGGGCGTCGAGCGGTTCTGGAAGGCCGTCGAGAAGACCGGAGACCTCTACGAAGGGGAGTATCACGGTCGGTACTGCACGGGGTGCGAGTCCTTCAAGACCGATGGAGAGATCGTGAGCGATCATTGCACGCTCCATCCGAACAAGGCGCTCGAGCACATCAAGGAGAAAAATATTTTTTTCCGATTGTCGAAGTATCGCGAGCAGCTCCTGGCGCTCTATGATCGGCTTGACTTCGTGATGCCGGAGGCGCGGAGGAACGAAATCCGCAACTACGTGAAAGATCACCTGGCCGACGTTTCCG
>CAYGDS010000200.1:0-1690 GCA_964348595.1 uncultured Gammaproteobacteria bacterium
CAAGAAGCCCGCTCTGCGCCTGTCCCGCTGTGCCGGCGGGCTCCACGTGCGCATACTCCGGTCGGAACACCATGCATGCGCCCCCCCCGACTACGAGGCGTTGGTGCGCGGGCGAGCGAGCCTTCACGACATGCCCGCTGCCCGACAGCGCGAAGGTCACTTCGGCGTCGCCGTGCAGGCTTTTTACCGAGCCCTTGAGGATGACGGTATGGCCGACAAAATCCCGGACGAAAGCGCTCGCCGGCTGCTCGTACAATTCCATTGGGGTACCGCGCTGCTCGCACCGGCCCTGGTTCATAACCGCAATTCGGTCGGACAGGCTGAGCGCCTCCACCTGATCGTGGGTTACGAACACGACCGTGACCCCCACTCTCCGCTGCAATAAGCGCAGCTCAAGACGCATCCGCTCCCGCAGCTTCGCGTCCAAATTGCTGAACGGCTCGTCGAGCAGAAGAATATCCGGCTCGTAGACGAGCGCGCGCGCGATAGCCACCCGCTGTTGCTGGCCGCCACTGAGTAGCGGTGCCGGACGATCCTCGAAGCCGGTCAGTCCTACGAGGTCGAGCGCCTGCTCCACCTTGGCCTGGATCGTCTTCCGAGGCACTTTGCGCAGACGCATCGGGTAGGCGACGTTCTCGAATACCGTCATATGCGGCCAAATGCCGTACGATTGAAAGACCATCCCCATCTTCCGCTCGTAAGACGGCACGAAATGGCGTTGCGATACGGACACCAAGGTCTGGCCTTGGTAGATGATCTCGCCGGCGTCAGGACGCTCGAGGCCCGCGATCATCCGAAGCGTTGTGGTCTTTCCGCAACCGCTCGGGCCCAATAGGGTGAAGACCTTTGCCTCCTCGACATCCAGGGACAGGTCGTCGACGACCAATTTAGAATTGAAGAACTTCGAGACCGAATTCAAAGTGAGGATGGATGCCATCGGCAAAACTCGTGGCAGAGGGCGTGATACGCAGAAAAGACTCGAGTCCAGCTCTCTGCCGTTCGCCGCTCAGTCTGCTCGCCAATATGCGAAGCCTATGCCGGTAATTGCGTGATAGGCGGGTATGTAGTCGACTACGGTTGCTTTGCGGTTGCCCATTGCCCCTGCCGCGACGAGCCAGTTCCGGATCTCCCCCGTGCCGCTTCGCAGCGTGTCGGAGTCGAACGTGTAAAGACCTGCCAGCTTTTCCGGCCTGCCTGCGGCGAGTGCCCCCAAGACCGACTTGTCCAAGGTTTCATCGATCCAGCCTGCGCGGGGGCCGTTGATGTCGTGGGAAAGGCCGCCAGAGCCGTAGATGGCTACCCGTTCCGGACGGTCGCTGAACCGCCGGCTGATTGCGGCGCCAAGTTCCATGCATCGCTTGGCCGAGGGCAAAGGCGGATAATAGCAGTTGAGAAACACCAGGATCACCGGGATGTCCAACGCAGGCATAAGCTTGGGCGCCGTGCGGGTAAACCCGTGTGATAGTCGCGTCTTGGGATTGCCCATGGGGCGCAACTCTCGAACGCACGCGATGTCGAAACCCTCATCGACAAGCCCTTGGGCCAGATACTCGCCCAACTCAGGGTTTCCCTTGAGGTGAACCTCCGGATCCGGAAAGTCCGGACCGAGAAAGCGAAGCCCTTTGTAGCCGCTCGCCTCTTCTCCGCAGAACAATGCTATCGTCGGCGAACAGCCTCGTTCGTCAAAGAC
>CAYGDS010000201.1:0-1679 GCA_964348595.1 uncultured Gammaproteobacteria bacterium
TTCTTCGGCCATTGGCGGCTATAAAACACAAAACCCCTGGGCTTTATCTCGCCCAAGGGCCGGTCCCGACATTTCTAGTTACGGGTTCGAATACGATGACGACCCAATTATTATACAGAAGCTTACGACCGGAGTCAATCCACCGTTTCCAATCACGTAAGATGCACCCGAACCAGGGGTCGTCAACTCAACTAAGCTATCTCCGAGGAGACTTAGATGAGTCCATCCGCCAGGAGAGAATACGTGAGACACATACAGGGACGTTACCGGGGAGTCGGGAGACGAAGCGAGAAGAGCCGTCTAATCACGGAGGTGAGTGAGAATCTAGGCTGCCAGCGAAAACACGCCGCTCGGCGACTGCGCGGGAAAATCGTAAGCTTACCATGGCGACGACGAGAGCCTATATATCCACAACGGCTGGTTGGCGTTCTCGAGAAGGTGTGGGAAGCGGCACAGCAGCCGTTCGGCGTTCGCCTCAAGGAGGCGCTGCCTCTATGGCTGCCATGGATGAGGAAACGGTTCGTCATCGATCGCAACGACGAGAAGCAGCTCCTGGCGATGAGTCCCGCGACGATCGATCGGCGGCTATCAGCGTACAAGCGCAATCGAAGCCGCAAGATCTACGGCAAAACCAAGCCTGGGCGCTGGCTGCGCCAGACGATTCCGATTCAAACGGAATCGTGGAACGTGCCTGAACCTGGCTTCATGGAGATTGATACCGTGAGCCATTCTGGAGCATCAGCTGAAGGGCTGTTCGCCTATACGGTCAACCAGACGGACTTTTTTTCTGGCTGGACGGAATGCCGAGGCATCCTGGGCAAGGGCGCCGCAGAAGTGAAGGGAGCCATCGAAGAGATGCGGCTGGATCTTCCCTTCGATCTAAAGGGGCTCGATAGCGACAATGGCGAAGAGTTCATCAATTGGGTGCTGGACAAGTATTGTCGAGAGAGCAGCGTCGCGCGCTTTCGTAGTCGGCCCTACAAAAAGGACGATCAAGCGCACATTGAGCAGAAGAACTGGACGCACGTGCGCAAGCTCATCGGCTATGACCGCTACGATACGCAGGAAGCGGTTAATGCGATGAACGACCTCTACCGCAACGAGTGGCGACTGTTCTGCAACATGTATTTACCGCAGATGAAGCTAGACAAGAAGATTCGAGTGGGAGCCAAGATCAAGCGAATCTATAAACAGGCCAAAACGCCGCTAGACCGGTTGCTTGAGTCGGACAAAGGCGATCGCGTGAAGTTAGACTTGTTGCGACGCCTGAGAGAGAAGCTTGACCCCTTCGAGCTATCAGCGACCATAGATCGCAAGTTGGCCGTTATCTGGAAGTTGGCGGCCAAAAGCCGCCTTCAGCGAGCCGACAAGCCTTCTCGAAAGCCGTACTGGGTGCATCGGCCTGACCTCTACGAGATGCCGACAGAAATATTTCTACCGCTGCGCAACATCACGCTGGAGCGCATACGCAAGCAGTGGAACTTGGAAAAGCGGCTTAACATCAACTGAGTTATCCACGTTATCCACCGTTGTTCACATGAATTCACAGAAAGAAAAAAGAAGCAAAAAAGAAAGAGTACCGGCCGGCGACGGCTCTATTCCTTCGGGATCATTCTTACGTGAGTTGACACGTCGCTTTGCCGGCGGGAATTAGTACGACCTCCTGGTCGTATATTGAT
>CAYGDS010000202.1:0-1657 GCA_964348595.1 uncultured Gammaproteobacteria bacterium
GTCGCGCCGTATGGAAACAACGCCTCTTCAAGCGCGGTGTTGAGTCCTTGGACGAATTGGCTGACGGTTAACGCCTGTGGATCCTGCATATCGAACGGCATTGTAGCGCACTCCGGACTATTGTACGATCAGCCCGCTCCTTCCACCAAGTGAGGTACGCGATGCGCAAAAGAGCAACGATCGTGACAGGCGCTACCCGCGGCATTGGCCGCGCTATCGCCCTGCGGATGGCCAAGAAAACGGCCGTCGTTCCTGTTGCCCGAACCCAGGAGGACATCGAGTCCCTCTGTGATGATCTCCGCACCAAAGGCGCTCATGCCGGCGGCGTCTTCGGTGACGTCAGCGACTGGGAAACCGCCCACGCGGCCTACACACAGTGCAGGCAGCACGGCTGGGAACCCCACAATCTCGTGCTCAACGCCGGTATCGGAAAAAGCGCGCTGCCGCATGTCTACGCGAGTGAGGAGTTCCAGAAGATCATGGACGTCAACGTGATGGGCGCCTTCCACTTCATCAAGACCTTCGTGCCGCGCATGATGGAGAACGGCGGCGGCAATATCATCTTGATGTCGAGCGTCTCCGGCCTCGTTGCTTCGAAACAGGATGCACCGTACATCGCTTCCAAGCACGCCCTGGTTGGCCTGGCCAAAGCGATGGCCAAGGACTACGGCGCGCAAGGCATCGTGACGGTCGCGCTTTGTCCCGGCTACGTCGAGACGGAGATGACTGAGCGTTCCATTCAAAAGAGGATGAAGTTCAGCGGCCTCAGTCGCAACGAAGCCCGCGAGAAGATCGTGAACATCAATCCGCAGCATCGCCTCATCCAACCCGAAGAGATCGCCGAGATGGTCGCCTTCATTTGTTCCGGCAAGGTACCCTCGCTCTCCGGCAGCGCCGTCGTCATGAGCGGTGGCGTGTGATGGATACGCGGAGGCGTCTCGAGTTCCTTATCGACGAGATCCGCCGGTCGGCCGCGCGCGCCGAGGGATTGCTCGTGCCTGTTTCGGGCGGTTCCGATTCCGCGCTGGGCTTCTGGCTCTGCACCCAAGCACTCCCCGGAAAAACGCATGCGATCCACGCAGGAGACGAGACGACGCTGCGCTGCCTCGATTGGTATGCATCCGTCGGCCCGCTCGGATACGTGAAAACGGCCGGCCGACGCGCCGACCGCGAAGAGATGCGCTGGGCACACTTCCTCTCGTATAGTCTCCGGCGCAGGCAGTGGCTTGTGAGCTGCCGTAACCGCACCGAAGACGAGCTCGGCACCTACAGCCTGGCGAGCCGCACTGCGACCTTCATGCCGCTCGTCGGTTCCTGGAAATCGGATGTCATGAAGATGTGCGGGGCCGTCGGCGTGCCGGAGGAGATCATCGCATCCAGCAGCCGGGCCGATCCCGATTGCGGACGTCCCCTGGAACTGGCCGTGATCCCACTTCATCTGATCGACGGCTTCGTGAAGGGGTCGGAGGAGGAGAAGACGAATCTCGCGAAGACGCATCCGTACTATGCGTATCTCGCCGAGATCATGACACGCAACGCGTTCAAGAAAACATTGCCGATCCGCGGCACGAAACTCTAGACGATCCGCGTGATCGTCTTTTTATCATTGACAAACCGGCGTAAAACGGCTACGGTCGACACGCTCTTTTCAAGGAGG
>CAYGDS010000203.1:0-1652 GCA_964348595.1 uncultured Gammaproteobacteria bacterium
GCGCAAGATTATCCATGGTCCAGCGCCAGAGCTCATTGTGGCCTCGGATCTGATCCTTTACTGACGGACCTTCCAATATTGCCGCTGGGACTCAAGAGTTGGTCTCAATGGCTGGCGGAATCGAACCCTCAAAAAATGGACGAGAAAATTCGCAAATGTACTCATCATGGGTGGCCGTGTGGTGATGAAGCATTTGTCGCGAGGGTTGAAGCGCTGTACGGTCGCGTGTTATCGCCACAAAAAAGAGGTCCCAAGCCCAAACGGAAGTAATTGGCGGACGGAGCAAAAATTCTTTATAGAATTTTTCCTCCGTCCCCCAATTACTTCCCTAAAACAAGCCGGCCTGGGGAGGCGTGTAGGTAATCCCGAGGTGCTGGTAAGCGAGCTTGGTGGCGACGCGGCCGCGGGGGGTGCGTTCGAGAAAGCCGATCTGGAGGAGATAGGGTTCGTAGATGTCTTCGATGGCGTCAACTTCCTCGCTTAATACCGCGGCGATGGTGTTCACACCGACCGGACCACCACCGAAGCGTTCGATCACAGCGCGGAGGAGTTTCCGGTCGATATCATCGAAGCCATGCTCGTCCACATCGAGCAGCTTCAGCGCATCGCGGGTAATTGGAGCAGTGATGTCGCCGTTCCCCTTCACCTGCGCGTAATCCCTTATTCGCTTCAGCATACGATTCGCGACGCGCGGCGTTCCGCGGCAGCGCTTGGCTATCTCATTACAGCCCTCCGCAGTGATCGGCACGTTCAGGATTTCCGCTGATCGGCGGATGATGAACTCGAGGTCGGGCACGGTATAGAAGTCCAGCCGGTGAGTCATCCCAAAGCGGGACCGAAGTGGCGCCGTAATCAAACCCGCGCGCGTGGTCGCACCGATGAGCGTAAATCGCCGCAGATCGAGACGGTGAGTTCGAGCGCTCGGACCCTGACCGATGATGATGTCGAGTTTGTAATCCTCCATCGCGGGATAAAGAATCTCCTCGATGTTCGGCCGGAGCCGGTGAATCTCGTCGATGAACAGCACGTCGCCAAATTCGAGATTCGTGAGGATCGCCGTCAAATCACCCTTGAGCTGGATCAGAGGCCCCGCCGTTGCGCGGAAGTGAGCGCCCATTTCATTGGCGATGACGGATGCGAGTGTTGTTTTTCCCAGCCCCGGCGGCCCGTAAAGAAGGATGTGATCGAGAGGTTCGCCGCGTTTTCTGGCTGCCTGAATGGCGACGTCGAGGTTGTCTTTGACGCCCTGCTGGCCGATGTATTCCGCGAGCAGCTTTGGACGAAGCGATAGTTCGAACGGAATCTCTTCTTCCGTCATCGAACCCGCGATCACCCGGCTCGTCATATGCTCGATGCTACCCCTTCGTTAGAATCTGCAGCGCCCGTTTGAATAAGACATCAAAGGCCGGATCCTTGTCTCCATTCACAGCGCGGCCAATCGCGCTTTCTGCGATAGCCCGGCTGTAGCCGAGGTTCTCCAGTGCCGACATCACATCCACCTCAACAGGAGCCTTCTGCGCCACTTCTGCAAATTCCTGCAATTTATCCTTCAACTCGAGAATGATTCGTTCCGCAGTCTTTTTCCCAACACCTGGAATTGCGGTAAGGCGGGCCAGGTCGCCGCGCTTGATCGCACCCACGAGATCCCCAAC
>CAYGDS010000204.1:0-1636 GCA_964348595.1 uncultured Gammaproteobacteria bacterium
TTGTCAGTCTCTTCACCAACGAGCATCTTGCGAAACTCCTCGAGCAGGAGCTCCTCAATCTCGTCAAGGAGATTGGCATACGCCGCATCGCCATCCTGGTCGATCAAAGCGACCGATGGGGCAGAGCAGCCTTGACGAGCTTAACAACGACATCCGTTCGCATCAGGTCCTTTCCGTCAAGTCCTGATTTCAGAATTTGCAGCTCGGCGACGTTGATCGCGCAGATTGCGGAATAGGCGGAGTAAAGAGCCCATGCCATGCTGGACACAAATGGTCTGGCCTTGGCAGCTTCGCGGAGATCGAGGCTCTTGAAGTCGAAGCGGGTGCCCATGACCTCGAATAACTGTCGGAACTGCGGGTTACGTGCCGCTTCTGCGGCGGTAGGCTCAAAGTGGAAGACAGCCATGAACGAACTGAGGGCTTTGGCTGGCGCGAGTCCCGTCACCGACGCCCAGAGTTGATCGATAGCGTCGAGTCGCCGCTTGTCGATCGCTATCTGGCGACTCGCCATGGCTTCCAAGACGCCGGCTCGGAGCGCAGCGATCTCAGCCTCCTTAGATCGTAGATCTGCCTTCAGTAGCTCTTCTCCTCGGCGGAACTCTGAGCGCATTGCTTCGAGCTTCGTGTTGAACTCGTGAGCTACCGAGTTCGTGAGGCGGATCTTGATTACGTTACGTCCTAGCCACAACGCCGCGCCAAGCAGCGAAGTAGTGATGACAGGCGGAATCCACTGTCCGACATCCATAGGACCCTACACTCCAGCCGCCCTAACGCCGCGGTAAGCGACGCGTGAAGCGCGTCCGCTCTACTGCGAAGTCATGCAGCCATATGTCAGTAGATCCGGTAGTCATTAGGGCTATAGAGCCGTCTGATCATTCGTAGGGACTTGGGACGGACTTTAGCTTTCACGCCCAACAACTTCTCAGCTTCGACCTTCTTTGAGAATTCTATGACGGCATCCTTGGATGTGAACATCGTCGGGTGAGTAACGAGATTCGTAAGGAGACAGAGGAGAAGATCATCTGTAAAGAACAGATCCTCTCTCGACGGTCGATCGCGGTCTCCCTGGTGGACGAGCAGACACCGTCGGGCGTATGCGTCACGAATCCTAGTCTCGAAGCCGTCCTCAACCCAGTTCCGAGACCAACCGAGCAGCGCTTCCGCTCGGGACGGGAGGACGTCGCCCACTGTATCTCCCTGCCGTGTCAGAAGGAGTTCGAGCGCAATCATGTTCCAGAGGAACGCGTCGGCGAGCGAGTTTGCAGCTTGGCTAAGGCCAACCAAGATGGCAGCGCGACGAAGGTCTTCCCGCCACGCCTTGGCGACTTTCACTTCTCCTCGAAGCAACCGGAGGAGCCGCAGAAACAACACATCTCGTTGGAAGCGAAGCCACCCGGTATCCAGTCTCAGCGAGCCGTGCGGCCCGTACACGCGATCCGGTTGAGTCCAGGAGCCGTTAGCACCCAGCCAAAGCAGGGATTGACGAGTCGGAGGCCGTTCGCCCCAGATGGCGGGGGCCGCCACGAACGAGCGCTTTGCATAGCCCAATTGGGATGCGGACAGGATGGCGAGTTCATCACGAAGGATGGTTAGGGTTTCCCGCTCACTTGCGTTGACGGTGCCCGAGACCCTGAGG
>CAYGDS010000205.1:0-1635 GCA_964348595.1 uncultured Gammaproteobacteria bacterium
GCTTGACTATCCGCATTCCCGCTGCTTTCAAATTCGCAGCGTCACTGTTCCGGATACTGCGCCCGGTCATGGCTTTATGGCCCTATTAGATAAGGGTGAGTTGGATGCGGTAATGCTGGCGGAGGTGGGTGAGCCCGCGGGCAACACGACAAAAAAATTGTTCGATGATCCCTACAGGGAAGCGCGAGAATATGTGGACCTGACCGGGATAATGCCGCTCAACACAGTCATCACCCTTAAAAGGGAAACGGTCGACAGATACCAAGAACTTCCCGAGCGACTGATGAGAGCCTGGCACGCGGCGTTGGGCCTCTATCATGCTGAGATGGCCCAGGAGAAAGATGCTCATCACATGGGACTGCGGAGGCAAGCGTTGCTGGACATGAACGTGTTCCCCCCCCTAAATGGCTTGAGCGCCAATCGGGAGAATATCCGCCTGATGATTCACTATTGCTATGAACAGGGCCTTATCCGGCGGCTGTTCGAACCGGAGGATCTCTTCGAGCCAGTTCCAGAGCTGTGAAGCCATTGCCTTCGTTCCTACTTTTCATCAGGAGGTACCGATGAGCGTAGACCTACAACTCATTAAACAGGGGGCTATGAATCTCGTCCTCGACTGCACGGAGGTCCAAAACGGTGAGCGTATCGCTATCGTCAGCGAGCGAGACCGCGTGAACGCGGGGCTCCCGGCTTATATTGTCGAGGCCGCAGAACAGGCGGGAGCACAAGCGGAGCTGCTTTGGGTCGAGGCCGAGGCCGAAAGCTTCGCCCTGACCGACGACCAAGTGGCGGTGCTTTCGTCAGCGGACAAGGTCATTGCTTCCGTCCGCGACACTTCGCCTCTCAGAGACTCGCTCAAGGACACGGACGTCGCCTTGCTCGTGTGGAGCCTCTTTACTACTGTCGACGACCTTAAGCCTGAGAGTTTGGCCTCGGAGCATGCTCGCTACCCGTGGAAGTTGGCCAAGGCCACATACGACAGGCTCGAGGAGATGTACGTTCCCGGTAGCAGGTGGCGAATTACCACCCCCAGCGGGACCGATCTCTCAGGCATCTTCGGCGACTTCAGCGCCAGAGCAACCTATCGAGAGGATCTCTGGGATGAATGGTCTGGCCGGAGCCGGACCTTTCACGGCTCGATTCATAGACCGGTCGCATCCCTCGAAGCTCAGGGCGTGATCGCGGGCCAATTCACTGGAGGAGGCCGAAGGATTCCCGTCGAGTCGTCGCCGATCTTCGTCGTCGAAAAGAACGAGATCGTCACGATTGAGGGAGACGCACGTGCTCAGCCTTTGATAGCGCAATATCGGCGCAATCTAGATGCCTTGGTGGAGCGGTTTGGCAAGAACGCCGTTCTGGTGGATTCTTGGCATGGCGGGACGCATCCGCGAGCAGAGCCGGCGCAGAACCTTTTGGGGAATGCCTGCACCCAGTATATGCACTTCCATTTGGGCCGGACGACCGGCATCCCCGGCGACTACATCTCGACGGAGATATCCAACCACAGTCTCCAGATCGACGGTAAGCCAGTTTACGAGCACGGCAAGTTGCTTCTATAGACGATCCAGACCTGCAATCAACCGCCGCGTAACGAAATCGCCGAATGGCACGTAATTGATGGCATCAGCCGCAGTT
>CAYGDS010000206.1:0-1632 GCA_964348595.1 uncultured Gammaproteobacteria bacterium
ACATGTGGTACTTTTCCGACGCGGTTCTAAAAAGCTCTTGCATCGTCCTATCCTTGGTCGCCTCGATCACGAGTCGATCGAGGTCCTCGCCATGCACCGCCCGGCCGGCCACGGTGGAAAAACGTTCGTCCTTGAGCGCCTCCGGCCCAAAGAACTCTGCAATGTCACTCCATTCCGCGCCACCGCCTGTCTGCCAGATAAAGTAGCCGTCCTTGCAAGGCTGCACATGGCCGTAGCTGTTACCGCTCGGCCGCCGCCGCCCCTGAACAGCGCCCACCCAGCCGTACATGGGTTGGTGAATGACGAGCGTTGAGGTGACCACGTCGTGTAGCGAAACGTCGACGTGCTGCCCCTCTCCCAACACATCCCTGGCATACAGGGCCGCGAGCACTGCAACAGCACCGCTCAGGCCACCCTCGTACTGCGACTGCATACCGCCATGTTTGAGCGGCTCGCGTTCCGCCATGCCGCTGATACTCATGATGCCGCTCAACGCGTAAGTGACGATCTCCTCGCTCTGATACGCGCTGTACGGTCCGGTCTGGCCGAACGGCGTGATGGAGATCATGATGAGCCCTGGGTTTTCCTGTGAAAGAGCCGCGTAGTCCAAACCGAGCGAGGCCAGATAACCCGGTTCGAAACTCTCCACGACAATGTCCGACGTACGCGCCATTCGGCGTAGCAACTCCCGCCCATCCGGGTCATCCAGGTTGAGCCTGACGCCGCGCTTGTTGAGGTTCGCAAGCAGGAAGATCAGGCTCTTTTCCGGATGGGGATCGTTGTCGAAGTGCGGCGCCATCGATCGGGCGGCGTCTCCTCCGGGAGGCTCCACCTTGACCACGTCTGCCCCGAAATCCGCGAGGATCTTCGCGCAAATCGGGCCCGCCAGCCCTTGACTCAGGTCAAGCACCTTCACATCGTCAAGCGTTGCAGGCAGCATGATCGTACGGCAGTCGTGTTCTATCGATATTGCATTCAAGGACTCGGCCACATCGAAAAAATGCCGGGCTCGGCGACCCATTTCACCGGCACGACCCCGTTCATCAATTCGCCACCTTTCGTTCGGTGGAACGATAACATAGCAGCGGACAAAAAGGTTGACACTGTTGGCTTGACGTGATGCAATCTTTCGCATACTGGCTTGCGCTCGAAAAGCGTGAGGGTGACAATCTTGTTTAGTACACACTAACACTACCGGCAAACGCCGGATCTCAAGGAGACATTCATGGCTAACCGATATCCGAAGATCGTCTTTACCGAAGAGGTGATGCGGGAAGGCATGCAGATCGAAAGTGCCTCGATCCCCAGCGAGGACAAGGTCAAGCTGCTCAATGCGCTCTCTGAAACCGGGCTCCAGAACATCGTGGTGGGTTCCTTCGTGAGCCCGAAGTACACGCCGCAGATGAAAAACATCGAGGACGTGCTGATCAAGTTCACACCGAAGCCTGGCGTTACCTACCTGGCAATGATTCCGAACGAGCGCGGCATGGAGCGCGCGCGAGCGTTTTCGCCGCCGCTCACGCTATCGCGAGGCAAGGGCATTCCGCGCACCAGCTGTCATCAGTGCGACGTGTTCACGCGCCGCAACTACAACCGCTCGCAAATGAAGGAAATGGCCGGCTGGGCGAAGAC
>CAYGDS010000207.1:0-1100 GCA_964348595.1 uncultured Gammaproteobacteria bacterium
AAGCTGGAGGAGGAGATCCAGCGGAGGATGAAGGAGTTGGAGGGGATGCTCGGATGAGCGCTCCCGCAGCAGCAGAGCTGGGAGACGTTGCCGCGTTCATTCGCGGAATCACATTCAAGCCGGACGATGTGGTGCCAGTCGGCACGCCAGGGACAGTCGCGTGCATGCGGACGAAGAACGTGCAAACAGAACTTGATCTCTCCGATGTATGGGGCATTCCCGATTCGTTCGTACGGCGCGAGGATCAGTACCTGATACCAGGCGACATGCTCGTCTCGAGCGCGAACAGCTGGAACTTGGTCGGGAAGTGCTGTTGGGTCCCCAATCTTCCCTGGCGCGCCACTTTTGGTGGGTTTATTTCTGTCCTTCGTCCGAATTGGGCAAGAGTCGACCCGAGATATCTGTTCCGCTGGTTTACCTCGGACCGCACTCAAACCACCGTGCGGAGCTTCGGCCAGCAAACCACCAACATCTCAAATCTCAATGTAGATCGATGCCTGAGGCTGAAGCTCCCCCTTCCACCCCTCCCCGAGCAGCGGCGGATTGCGGAGCTCCTGGACAAGGCGGACGCGCTGCGGGCCAAGCGCCGAGCCGCCCTCGCCCAACTCGACACCCTCACCCAATCCATCTTCCTCGATATCTTCGGCGACCCCGCCACGAATCCGAAGGGGTGGCCGGCGATCACACTCGGTGATGTACTCGCAGCCATTCGCAACGGGGCGAATGCAGAACAGCACGAAGAGCCCGGCGGCTGGCCCATCACACGTATCGAGACCATAGCTAACGGAACAATCAACCCCGAGCGTGTCCGCTGGATAAAGCCAGACGCGTCTATTACTGAAGACTTTCGACTGGAGCCAGGCGATATACTTTTCAGCCACATCAACAGCGTCGAACACATTGGCAAGACCGCGCTCTATTCAGGTACACCTGCTCCCCTGATACACGGCATTAACTTGCTTCGTCTGCGCCCGAAGCTGGACTCAGTCGAGCCTATCTGGTTGTTGCACTTGTTAAAGCATGATGTCGTGCGGACGCATTTCCGCACTCGATGCAAACGCGCCGTCAACCAGGCGAGCCTGAATCAGCCAGATATTAAG
>CAYGDS010000207.1:1110-1631 GCA_964348595.1 uncultured Gammaproteobacteria bacterium
CGCGTGTTCGCCTGCCGCATAGGCGCCGTGGAGACCTTGAAGCGGGTCAATCGCGCGTCGCGTGCGGAGCTTGATAACGTGTTCGCCTCTCTCCAGCACCGCGCCTTCCAGGGGGACATGTAGTTATGCGTGGCGAGTTCATCGGCGTGTGGTCCGAGACCCGGCGCGAGATATGGCAGCCGCTGATCGAGCAGCGACCAGATGAGATCTACGACGGTATTCCGGAGGACGTCTTCTGCGAACTGTTCCGAGCGCTCGCTGGCGATCCCAAGAAGCCCGGCGCCCTCAGAAGGACTCCGTCGGTCGAGATCGTGGCCGACATCCTCGATGACCCCGTGCAGAGTCGCCGGGCATTCGAGACAACCACCGTGAACGAGCTCTCCGGCGAGCGTGAGCTAGTCGGGTTCTTCGAGGCGGCGCACGACGCTCTGGAGGAGATGGGCGGAGACTCGCTCGCCAATCGCTACTTCAACCTACTCGCCGGCTTCATCGACAAATTCAGCCTCCGCTACGACCTACGC
>CAYGDS010000208.1:0-1620 GCA_964348595.1 uncultured Gammaproteobacteria bacterium
AGACACGCGCCGCACGCGTTGCATGGTTCGCCGTCGTTCGGCTTCTCACAGTTGAGGGCCTTTGCAAACACGCGTGCGGTCGTGGTCTTGCCCACGCCGCGTGGTCCCGAAAACAAAAAGGCGTGACCGAGTTTGCCCGTCGCCACCTCGAGGCGCAAGGTTTCGGTCACGTGCTTTTGATCCGTGATCTCTGCAAATGTTTTTGGACGGTATTTTTGACTCAGGGATGCCATACCGAGTGAGTAGTGAGTAGCAGATAGTGAGTAGCCTGCCGGAATAGCAACCGTATCTAAGCACAAGAACAACGCCCGTGGAAATCCCCTTCAGGCTACTATCTACTCACTACTTTCTACTCACTATTTTTACCACTCCCCAACGTCCTTTTTCACGATATTTTCAACGGCCGCCCAGCGCGAAGGCATCCCTTGCGGCACGAGAATTACGGCATCATCGCCAACGGCGCCCTTGTGGAACGAGACGGCCGCCGGAAGCACGCGGAAGCGCGCGCCGGCCGCGGCGACCTTCCATTCGCCGGTAGACTCGTCCTGGACGAGTGAGCCGACAAGTCGCTGGCGCTCAATCGGACCTTTCTGCTTGAACAAGAATCTGCCTCGATCATCAATGGTGAGGCGTAACAAATCACCCTCCACCAGCTTGGACTTGGACGAGTAGTTCGGCGGCACGAGATATTTTTGCCCGTCTTCACCAACCATACGCTCGCCATCGAACACGCCGTCGATGGATCGCCCTTCGAATCCCGGAGCAAGATACTCCCCTTCATCATCGGAACGCCGTTCTACAAGCGATTCGGCATCCAAAGACTCTGCGCTGCTCGCGAGAAGGTGCTCGAGCGATTCCAATTGGTTTTTGAGTTGCGCAATGATGCGCCCGGCGAGCGCGAGCTTGGTATCCGAAGCAGACAAGCCCGAGGGTTCGACAGTATCTTCATTCATGTCTTCTTTGTTTTCACTATCCACATCACGCATATTTGTTTTCTTGTCCCCAATTATACCACGCCTTCACCTTCCATCCCCAAGTCGACGATCGATGACTCACGACGCTCCGCGATTTCGGCTTCGATCAACTCGCGTTTGCGACCGTACTTGTATCGCGAGAGCTCTCTGATCATGTTCGCAAGCTCTTTCGTGGGTGGGCGACGCGCGAAGATCGGCTTGAAGTTGAACGGTTTCGACGCCTGGTTATCGATGAGAATCTTTGCGTTGAATGTGAAGGCCTCGATGTTGACTAGATCGTACTCGCTGAAGGTCGGTGCGAATTCCTTCGCGAGAAATTCCGCATCTTCGACGCCCACACGGTTCACGAACATCGATCCGACGTTCCCAAAGATGGCGTCGCGGATTTTTTCTTCCGTTGGGTTGCCCGAGAGCTGCCCAATGAACTGGTGCGCGATGATGAGATCAAGTCCGTATTTACGGGCCTCCGACAAGATCGATGAAATGGAGTCCGTGAGAAAGTTCTGAAATTCGTCAATGTAGAGATAGAAATCTTTGCGATCCTTGGGATCCATGTCGGTACGCGCAAGCGCGGCTTGGAGGATCTTGCCGACCAAAACCATGCCGATGAGGTCTAAGGCGCGGTTGTCCAGATCACTGGGGATCA
>CAYGDS010000209.1:0-1583 GCA_964348595.1 uncultured Gammaproteobacteria bacterium
TGGGGGTAGACGTCAAATCGCGACTCAGGCAGGAGTTGTATGGATAAACGTTTTGGACTATTCTTTTTGCATATGAACACATCTCACGTTGCCATCCCCGCCATGCTCGGCGCCCTCGCCCTCATGGGTATCGGCTGCAATCCATTTGCGTCGATGCAGCAGAAAATAGAAAACAAAATAGGTGAGACCGTCGTCGAGAAGATGATTGAGGCGGGTTCAGGCGGCAAAGTAGATGTCGATGCCACGGGCGAAGGTGTGACCTTTCGCGACAATAAAACCGGAGAAGCCGTAACGTTTGGCACGGGTACGTTGCCCGCAGGTTTCCCAGAAGATTTGCCGACGTACCCGGGCGGACAGATTATTCTCGCAAACGTGGCCGGAGCGGGGAAGACCGCGACACTTTCACAAACGGTTGAGGAGGATGTCGATACCGTGTTTGCGTGGTATGACTCGACGTTGAAGGCGGATGGATATACCACAGAAGGCTCGGCAACGGCAGGGCTCACATTCCGCAAGTACGTCAAAGGGGATACGCAAATCGTGCTCACGGTGTATAGCCAGGCGTCCGATGATGGGAAGACGTATTCTTCTATCACCGCTGCGTACGAGGTGAAGTAGTGGCGATGCCACGTGAACCGCGTTGAATAGTGTCGCGTAAAATTCGTCGCTTTGCTCCTCATCACGCGACTACGTAAAAACCACGCCTCTCGGCGCGGTTTTTACGTGGTGGGCATGCCTGGACTCGAACCAGGGACCTTCACATTATCAGTGTGACGCTCTAACCACCTGAGCTACATGCCCAAAATATGTGGCGTTAGATTAGCCGATTCTTTTTGATCATGCAAGGGCAAATACGGGCGCGCCTAGATGCCGTTTATTGATTCGATACTGGCCGCGTCGAATGCCTTGTGTGCATCGATCATTGCACTGGTTTCGTCGAACGTGAGCCGCCAGGAGGATCCCTTCGGGAAATCGAGGAGCGGAACTTGGTCCCACCCCAAGCCCTGGAACGAGAGAATGGCGCTCACCATTGGCTCGCGGTGCGAGACGATGATGCCGCATCCACCGTCGTTTATCGAGCGTGCGAGATCAAGAATTGCGGCCTTCACGCGAGCCGACATCGTCTCAAAATTCTCAAACCCTTCCGTGTTCGGGACAAATGGTTTCTTGTCGTATCCGGCATATGATCGGAACTCCGCGAGCGGCTTCAAAAACCATGTGCCGACTTGCCACTCCATCAGTCGATCGTCGTGTTCGACCTCCGGTCCGTCAATCACGCTCGAGATGACATGCGCAGTCTCGCGTGCACGAAGATACGGCGAAGAGAGAATGCGCGCGGGGGCGCAGTTGTTCTCTTTCAACAAGTGCGCGAGCTCGGTCGCCTCGCGCGTGCCAATCGCGGAGAGGGGAAAGTGCTCGTTGTAGAAAATATGATCCGGATTGTCCACGTGCCCGTGGCGGACGAGGTAGATGGTTTTCATGGACGGATCGTAGCAAGCTGTGAGCGTTCTTGATAGGCTGTATCCGTGAGCGGTTCCCTATCCGTTTTTTTAGGTGCCATCGGTTTTGGCGGTGTATTAATA
>CAYGDS010000210.1:0-1573 GCA_964348595.1 uncultured Gammaproteobacteria bacterium
TGTCACGGATGTGCTCCACCGCGACTGGCACGCGCTCGCGAAGCGCATCGCGTGTGACATGAACCTCCGCTACATCGGCATCGACGTGATGACCGAGTATGCGCTCTCGGGGCCGCCCGGGAAGTACACCATCATCGAAGTGAACGCGGCGCCCGGCCTCGACAACTACGCGACGATCGGTGCGGCCCAGGCCCGCATCGTCAAAGAGCTCTACCGAAAGGTCCTGCTCGCACTCGCGGTCTGATGCACAACCCCCCGACAATCCCTTGTCGGGTTTTTCTTTTCGCCCTACGATACCCTCAGATATGCCCCTCTTTCGTTTTGCGAATACCGTCAAGTCCCCCACCACCGACCAGACCGGGTGGCAGATTGAGTCCGAGGACGTGTGGCCCGCACCAACAACGGATGAGGGACAGCTTCCAATCGACGTGTACCGTCATGGGTCGGATCTCGTGATTCGTTCGACGATCGCTGGCGTTGATCCAGAGGACTTGGAGGTCGCCATCAACGGAGACCTACTTACGATCCGAGGCAAGCGTGAACTCGCACATGAAATCAAAGAAGATGATTGGTTCCATCAAGAATGTTATTGGGGTGCATTCAGCCGCAGTTTGATCTTACCAATGGATGTCGAAGCGGGGGCGGCACAAGCATCCTTAAAGCATGGCGTTCTCGAGATCCGCATTCCGCTCGTGACATCGGGATATAGGGTGCCCATTACGCCGAAACCATGAACCTCGCTCGCCTGAATCCGAACGGTCGGCCACTCGCCAATCTCCTTTTCGCGTGGGGTGGGGTCGCGACGGTATTTGCGTTCTCGCTCGCGCTCGGACTGGCAGCGCTCGCATATGGCTATGACCTCGCGTATCAAAACAAAGCGTACCGTGGCGTTTCCGTGGGCAATCTTCGCATCGCGGGGCTGACATACGAGCAGGCGCACGCCGCACTCTCTCGTGCCATCGAACGCGCCACGAACGACGGATTTCGTTTTACATTTGACGGACAGACGGTGATTCTCTCGCCACGTGACATCTCTCTGAGTGATCCAGACTTGTCACGCGAGCTCGTGTACTACGATTTGGATGCGAGCCTTCGACCGGCCTTTTTGATCGGACGCGGTGGAAGCTTTCTTGATAATGCTCTCACTCGCGCTCGACTCCTGGTTCGACCCACGGTAGTAACGCTCAAGACAACAGTCAATCGTGAAGCCGCGGAACAGACGCTCGCGACGGAACTAGAAGATCGCATGCTCACAGCCCGTGACGCTACACTCTCGGTGCGCATCGCCACGTCGACAGAACCAATCGTTCTTATCGATCCGGAGCGCGTGGGGCTTATCGCGGATATCCCGCAAGCGGTGAATACATGGGTGGCGCAGGCCGAACGATTGTCGTTTCAACCCATCACGATTCGTAAAACGAGTATCGAACCACGTGTGAGGACGCGAGACATCGAACGTTTGCGCAATCAGATTCCCGCGTGGCTTAGTCATGCGCCGTTCACCTTGAGCGTGCAGGGACGAAAAAAGACCGTGACGACAAGCACGTTGGCCGAATGGTTGATCGTAGAACCG
>CAYGDS010000211.1:0-1548 GCA_964348595.1 uncultured Gammaproteobacteria bacterium
GTCGCCTGGTCGCTGAGCGTCTGCAAGGCTACCAGGCGACTAGGCGACCAGGCGCTCCCCAGCCCTTGATTTCCCCTTGTGGGCCCTGTCGAAAACCGCTAAAATAGCTTCGTCCAAAGACTTCAAAAACACGCCTATTTATGCAGATTTTCTGGCACGGACTCACCTGCGTCCGCATCGAAGCGGAACACGGAGATCGAGAGGCAACTCTTGTCACCGATCCATACGACTCAAGCACCGGTCTGCGCTTCCCGCGCACGCTCACGCCAAACGTCGTCGCCCTTTCGCATCAAGACACCAAACGCTTCCCGAGCGACGCATTCACGAATGCGCCGTTTACCATCTCCGAGCCGGGCGAGTACGAGGTCCATGGGATTTTCGCATACGCCATGCCGCTCAAGCACGAGCCGGGCGAGCAACCACATGGCCTCATGTATCGTTTCGAGATCGAAGGAATGACCGTCGGCTTTCTCGGGGCCATGCATCGCGCACTCACCGAGGAGGAGTCGAATGCGCTCGGGAGCATCGACATCTTGCTCATCCCCGTCGGTGGGGGAGAGTACGCCACGGCCAAACAGGCCGCCGAAACCATCACCGCGATCGAGCCGCGCATCGTGATCCCGCTCGCACATCACGTCGAGGGTTTAAAACAGGAGCTCGGATCAGCTGACGCCTTCTGCAAGCAACTCGTCTGCAAGAGGCAAGATGCGAACAAGCTCAAGATCTCAAAGAAAGATCTACCCGCCGACGACATGCTTGTGACCGTGCTCGAACGTGCCTAACGATCTTATGACGCACCCGAGACGACCACCGCCGAAAAAGAGTCATGGCCGCGTGCAGACGGAGGCGCCGCTCGTGTTCTTCGACGAAAAAATTCTCACGGCCGACGAAAAGCGTGAGCTCATCTCGGCACATGCGGCCGCGCGTCACGGCCGTCCGTCCGGCTACGGCCTTGGGTATTACATCGCCGTAGGTGCATCCTGCCTCGTCGTCATGACCGGCTGGTGGCTCACGCTCGACACCACGCTGCACCTCGGTGGATCGCTCACGGACCCCATCGTCGAGGAGACGAAGGGAGAAGTCGATGAGTTCCGTGCATCCGTCGACGACATCGGCGCCGCCGTCAAAGAAGATCTCGACGCGGCCAGGGAAGCTGTTGAAGAGGCACGCAAAAAAATTGAAGCCGCAAAGAATACAACCACCACCGCCCAGTAATATATGTCTGAACAGGAACACCAAAACATCAAACAAGCCCCCCTCGTTGAAGAAGTTCAAAGCGCCTTCCTGGATTACGCGATGAGCGTCATCGTAGATCGCGCGCTTCCCGACGTTCGCGACGGACTCAAGCCCGTGCATCGCCGCATTCTCTATTCGATGTGGCGCGAGGGTTTGCGTGCCGGTGCCAAATTCCGCAAATGCGCGAACGTCGTCGGTGACGTGCTTGGAAAATACCACCCGCATGGTGATCAAAGCGTGTACGACGCGCTCGTGCGCATGGCCCAAGACTTCGCCATGCGGTATCCGCTCGTGCGCGGCCAAGGAAACTTC